>DASYJQ010000206.1:0-1568 GCA_035996265.1 Saccharimonadales bacterium (SeqCode) | reverse complement strand
TGGGCATTTGCGTAATTATTTGTAGTAACCACAAAGGCTGTGCTGCACAAATCATTGGAAGGCCCCGTCACTACGGTTAAAACTGCATTCGAGCTAAGCGTGCTTCCAAAAATATTGCTGACCACACAACGAAAAAACGTGCCGGAGTCACTCAACTGCACGTTATTGGTGGAATAAGTGGACGATGTTGCACCCGCGATCACACTGCCGTTGCGCTGCCAAAAATAGCTTATCGCCGCCGTGCTGGTGGCCGTGACACTCACCGTAGCCAGGCCCCCAACCAACACGCTCTGATTTGTGGGCTGGGCTGTGATGCCCGGCGGAAACCCCGGTACGACGGTTAACACCGCGTTCGAACTCTGTGTCGGGCCGTTGAAATTGCTCACCAGGCAGCCGAATACATCGCCCGAGTTGATAATCTGCACATTGTTCGTGGTGTAACTCGAAGCAGTCGCGCCAGCGATAGGTATGCCGTTGTGCTGCCAGAGATACTGCAAGGGTGTTCCAGCGGCAGCTACGGTGAAAGTAACAGAGGTCCCAACTACAGCGGCCTGGTTTTTGGGTTGGGTGACCATTACCGGCACCGACGCTGCGGTGGAAAAGGAAGCGGGCGCCGAACTGTTTCCATTCGCGATCACCACAAGTGAAAAATTGGTGGCCGGCAGATTGGCCGGAAGTGTAAATTCGGACGACACCAACCGATTGCTGGCCATCACGCTCGTGCTGGTCCAACCGTACGTCCGGGCGTAGTAAACCACGCCAGCGCCATCGATCATCCGCACCAACGGATAATTGCTATCCATTTGGACGTCGTCGCCATAGGCAGCCCCTTCGGAGATTCCGTTAAGCAATGTGCCCGTGATATGAAAAGACTGGTCGGCATTTTGTGTGATATTGCTGACCGCGGGCTGGCCGGCAGCCAGCGGAAGGCCTCCTGGCTGGTACACATAGAGTTGGCTCCCGCTCGTCGCCAGCAACACGGTTCCATCAGGCAGATCCAGCATCCGCATGACGTAGGTGGCGCCGGGGTAAGTCGAACCAGTCGGGCCGGAAACCTGGGTAAAAGCGATGGCGACAGGCTCGAACTCATAGACGCTACTGGGCGAGGGGAAATGGTTGGCCGAAGTAGGAACCGGCGATACCGCGCATAAGATTTTTCCGTTCACCATCATTGCTGCCGGGGCATCCGGCGTGCCCTGCGCATTTGGTATCACAGGCCCCGCCTGCCAGACCCCCATATTCGTATTCCCGGAAGGGGTATAAAGGGCGGTGTTGCCAGTGGCTCCGAGGAAAAATGCCCGGCCAGCCGGCAATAGAAAAGCGGCGCCCAACTCGAATCCGAATGAATCGTAGAGCGCTATCGGTACCGTGGCATCATCAATCCACCGATTCAGCGAAGGTATGTAGCGCTCCGATTGGCTCCCAAATGGATCAATGGTCAGGATGCTGTCATCCGCCAGTTTTACCCAGCTCGCCTCATCCTGGTAGGAACCACGAAAAAGCCCGCCTCCAGCAATCCAGGTGTTCGATGCCGCGACATAGATGACTGTGCCGCCCGAAGTTGCCGG
>DASYJQ010000205.1:0-1564 GCA_035996265.1 Saccharimonadales bacterium (SeqCode) | reverse complement strand
AAAAATTCCGATCACGCCCGCCGGGACCATCCAAAGATCAAATGACGGCTTGCCGACGAATCCCCGATCCAGCAAAAGCCGCATCACTGCGGGAAACATCGGCTCGGTCGACGCCGTCAGAATCATGCCGAGAAAAGCCAGGCCCAGACGCCCCTTGTAAGGCTTCAGCATCAGGATGGCCCGCTTTAAATTCGGTGGCAATGTCATGGGTCAACTCGCTGCAGGGTTAAAAATCTTGTTTTTGGCGTCATCGGGTATCCACGTTCGCCGCAAATGGAGACCGACTCGACAGGAATCCCTGCCGTTCGCACATATCGAATGTTTTGCTATCGAGACAGGCTATGCTGTCTGGCGAAAAGTCAGGAGGTCATTTTCGGGTGTAGATTATAGTGGATACAATCGGCCGCAATACTTTCTTATCTCACTTGACGCGGCAATTAAAGTTTTCCTGAATAAAAAACCAACCTGTGGTATTCCATAAAAACTGCTATAAATCGGGCGAAAAATATACAGTTTACGTGTGCCTGTCGGCTATACTTCGCAACAGCGATCAAGACTTCAGGAAGACCAATGGCTCTCGCCATATGAAAACTTTCCAGATCAAAAACACCGACGCCTTATTGCGGACTACCCAATAATACTTATGCATGTCAGCCGCGACCGCTTCCTCGAATTCGTTGTTCTTTGTGCACTGGCCCTTCTTCCTGTCACCTTCGTTTTTCAATTGCAGCTGAAGTCCGTTCTGTATGTTGTCTTGTTGATGGCTGCTATTTACCTTCTATGCACAAGCGCCGAGGCGCGGCAGACCTGCGGCGCATTCAAGCCAATCGCGCTGGCATTCGGTTTGTACCTGCCATATTCCCTGGCCAGCGTCTGGCTTCAGCATGGGTTGCCAAAAGCAGCCGATAACGGCGCGCACTTTCTGTTTTTCCTCATCATAGCGGTTTGTTTTCGAAAGCTGCGGCATCAGCGAATATTCTGGTACGGGATCAGCGCCGCGGCGCTGGCCGCCGGCGTACTGGCAGTGTATCAGCGTTTCGGACTGAATATCGGGCGTCCATACGGCATGTATGGAACCAGCGAAATGGGCCTGTCCGGCGCCATCAAATTCGGCATGGTCACCACCGTTTTTTCTCTGCTTGCTCTATTGGCCGCCCTGGACAAATGGACACCAATGTGGATAAGACTGTGCCACGCCGGCGCCGCCCTTGTGGGATTTGCCGGTTGCCAGGTGATCGGAAGCCGCGGGCCGTGGCTTGCTCTGGTGGTAATAGGCACCGGCATGATGACTGGCAAAATGGTACCTCTCAACGGAAAACGACGATGGATTGCCGCGTTTGCCACACTATCATGTTCGATATTACTGGTTGTTTTATTTTATCGGCAGCTCTGCATCCAGTTTTCTTCTACCGCGGACGAACTTTCGGCCATTTATGGCGGTAACTTCAACACGTCGATCGGAGCCCGGCTCGAGATGTCGAAAGCAGCGATGATGATATTCATTGAACATCCGTTTTTTGGCGTTGGCATAAACCAGTTCGGAGACCATTTGCGGCATCTGATC
>DASYJQ010000204.1:0-2614 GCA_035996265.1 Saccharimonadales bacterium (SeqCode) | reverse complement strand
GATCCCATCCGGCACCGGTGCGCCAACAAATGTGTTCGGAGCGCTCGCAGTCGATCCGCAAAGAAACCTCGTGCTGATTGCCAATGCCGGCAGCAATACTTTAACCTCCATCAATATAACGACCGGCTCCCAACAACCGGTGCAAATTGACCGCGTCGAAACAACACTTCCGGCTTACGGTCTCCCCAGTTCTTTCTTGGCGCAGGCTACGCTGAGTACAACCTCAACGCCGCCTCCCGTTCCCACCGCCGCTGGAGCTTATCGTTTCCGTTTATTAGGCAAGGGATTTACCGCGCCAAATCTACATGTGCGGCTGGATCAGGTACAAATTGCCAGCTTTACTGTGGTTAGCGACCAGGAAATTGACTTCAATATTCCGGCTACAGCCACGGATCCGTTTGCGCCTTCTCAACAGTTTCCAAACATAATGGCGGTCGACGTGGTAAGCGATAGTGGAAACTCCAACGTGACGCACCTGACCGTGGTTGGTTCGGTGGACCTAACAGCCGGTTGCGGTACGGGAGCGACGCCACAGCCATCGTCGGTAGCCATCGACGACCAGCGCGACATCGCGTTGGTGACCAATCCAGGTTGCTCGGTTGCCGGCACCAACGGCACCACGGCAATCACCAATGCCGGCACGGTATCAATCATTGATATCAAGCCGCTGAACGCCGACGGAACGGTGAACACCGCTTACGGAACGGTTATACGTACTGTCCCGGTTGGCATCACTCCAACGGCGATCGCGGTCATTCCGCGGCTCGGCTACGCGGCGGTTACCAATCAAGGTAATTCCGCGTCTCCCGGCGGCACGGTTAGCGTGATTGACTATCACGTGGCGGATAGTCCCGATGCCGTGGCCGCAACGCCTACCAAGCTTGCCGACGTGCAAGTCGGAACGTCGCCTTCGGGAATAGCGATTGATCAGGACACCGGGGTAATCGTGGTGGCTAATACTGGCGACAATACCGTTTCCACCATCGATCTGACGGTTTTGCAGGAAAGCCCCGCAGGCAAACTTACCGCAACCAGGATTGCCGTGGACTCCACGCCCATTGCCGTGGCTATTGATCCAGCGCGACAGATTGCCGTTGTTACCACACTGCAATCCAATGGACTTGGTCAGACTAGTTTCGGAGCCCTGGACATAATTGATCTCAGCGTAGTCCCTTTCACCAAAAACAGCAGTAAGACAATTTCTGGATTGACGGCAATCCCCACTGGCTTGGTTTTCGATCCGGCTGCGAAGCCGTCGGTGTTTTACGCCACGTCTTCGCTGGCGAATGCGGTCTACGCATTTAATCCGGATACCGGGCAAGCCACAGCTATCCCCGTGGGAGAAAATCCTACTTCGATTGCTTACAACCCAAATTCCGGTGAATTGCTCACGGTTAATAACCGGAGCAATACCATTTCCGTGGTAGATACGCAGACATTCAGGACCGTTGCTAATCTCGGTGTCGGCAGTCAGTCTGAGTTTGCGGCAGCTATCCATCCTCGGACGAATATTGCGGTAATCGCGGATCAGGCGAACAACCGTGTACTGCTGCTGCCGCTTCCAAAATAGGAGTGAGCAGCGCCAACTGATCTTGCAAAACGCAAGTGGGAGTAAAAGCAGTTTGCGGTAATTCGCGCTGCTCGGCTATACTTTCACGTTTGCAAAATGGTCGGCAGCAACCCTGGATGCAGGCAATTTTTCTAGCCAATAAGGATTGGCGCAACGCTTTGGCTGTATAGCCTTGCGTACTATAAGGAGATAAAAGTGAATTCCAGAAACATGATTCGAACGGCCCTAATGACGGCCGTCTGTCTGATAAGCACATACACACTGCAAGCGCAGGGAACTGCGGCCGCAGGCGCTTCCGGCAAGGTTGGCGTAGTAAACGTGCGCGCGGCCATTGTGGGCACCGGCGAGGGAAAAATTGCGTCGGCGGAATTGCAGTCGCAATTCGCGGCGCGGCAATCAGAGTTGGAGGCCCTCAGCAAGCAAATTAACGATCTGCGCCAGCGCCTCTCGACTGGCGGAGACAAGCTTAGCCAGGACGAGCAAGTGCGTTTGCAGCGCGAAGGCGAAGTAAAAGCTCGCCAGTTGGAACGCAAACAAACCGAATATCAGGAAGACGTCAACGCCGCGCAAGGCGACGTCATCGACCGCATCGGCAGAAAAATGATCGATGTGCTGGACCGCTATGGCCGTGAAAACGGCTTTTCCGCCATCTTTGATTCATCGGCGCAGAATTCGCCAATCCTGTTCACCGCCACCAATGTGGACGTGACCGCGGATATCGTGCGGCTCTACGATGCGGCCTACCCGGTCAAGAGCGGCGCCGCCACCACTCCGGCAGCCAAGCCAACACCGAAGCCCGCCACGCCGCCAGCTACCAAGCCCGTTACACCCGCACCGACGCCTAAGCCCTGAGCTTGGCGATTCGTAGATAGTTTTTGAGCGAGCGGGCCGCGTGCCTCCAACACGCGGCCCGTATAGTTCCCTCGCAGCCGGCAATTTACCGCGAGCCGATGGATTTTATGGCGCTCCCCCGTGCCTTGCTTTTGCCGTGGCGCAGGAATATACTTATTTTTCACTCTGAAGCGGGTCGCACCGATCAGTGGG
>DASYJQ010000203.1:0-1869 GCA_035996265.1 Saccharimonadales bacterium (SeqCode) | reverse complement strand
ATAGTTATGCACTGGATTGCCTGCAACGGATTGCTGCGCATCGCCAAACTCCCACCTGTATGTCAGGGATGGGCCGGAGGAAAGATTGGAGAAGCGTACCGGTTTGTCAACACACGTAACCGTATCAGGTGAACTGAAATTTGCCTGCGGCTTTGATATCACAATGGAATTGCCTTTGCTGATACTGTCTGTGCAACCTGCATCGTCAATAGCAATAAGCTTTACGGTATAGCGGCCGGGATTTACGTAAGTATGCTGAAAGGGCGGGGCCGTCAGCGTATCTGTTGCTCCGTCTCCATAATGCCAGATCCAGGAGGTAATGCCATGGGTGCCGTCTGTAGAAGATAAGTCGTTAAACTCCACAGCCTGCTGCAGACATGCGCCGGGCACGCTGCTGTTGAAGTTGGCGGTAGGGCCATTTACCCGGATATAAAGCGGTTTGGCAAGGCTGCTGGTGCAGCCATTGATATCGCGCATGGTCAGTTGCACAGTGAATGTTCCCGATCTCCGGTAAATATGGTTCACTTCGTTGCCTGCTACCTGCACAATGCCATCGCCAAAATTCCAGGTGTAAGAAGAGATGTTGGCTGTATTTACATTCCGGGTTTGAAAATTTATAACCTCGCCTTTACACACGACCGTATCGCTGGCAGTAAAGTCCGGCACTTCTGAAATGATGTATACCTGCCGTAACGTAAGATGCTCGCAGGTGTCGTTGCGCACCACCAGTTGTACCGTATATAACCCCGGCGCGGCATAGCTATGCGTAGGGCTTCGCTGGGTAGATGTGTTGCCATCGCCAAATTCCCAATACCAGCTTGTTGCTCCTATGGATTGATCAATGAATTTCCTGGTAAACGGATCACTGCAGCCTGACGAATCTATAAAGCGTGCTATGGGTGGCTTGATATGAATATAACGGTCGATGCGGAACGAATCGCGGCAGCCGTTGTTGGTTACGGTAAGCGTGATGGGAAAATACCCCGTATCCTGGTACAGATAGATGGGATTCTGATCTATGCTTGTGCCGCCATCGCCAAACTGCCAGAACCAGGAGTCGGCATTTCCTCCTAAGGTGAGGTCGCTGAAACGTATTGGTTGAAATGCACAGGCGTCGCGCGGTGTGGCGCTGAAATTAGGCTGAAGCCTGATGCCGACCCTCACTGCATTCACAATAGTAAGAGAATCCGTGCATCCGCCGGAAGTGGTAAAAATTACTTTGAGCGTATAAGTGCCGGGATTGGTATACGTGTGAACAGGAAGTGCAGCAGTGGAAGTAAATCCATCGCCAAAATCCCATGACCACGATGTGATGGGATCAACAGATTGAATATTTACAACTGGCTGATAGGTGAGCGGTACACAACCTTCAGCAGGTGTATTGGCAATAGATATCGCCGGCGGAAGTATCCTCACAAAACCAGGTTTGAGCAAGGTATCTGTGCAACCTGCCGCGTTGGTCACTATAAGCGTAACATCATAACTGCCGGATGTTGTATAAGTATGCGAAGGCTGCGCTCCCGAGGCAGTGCCCCCATCGCCAAAGAACCATTGGTAAGAAGTTGCGCCCGCCACATTGCTGCTGAAACTTGTGGTAAGCGGTGGTTTGCAGGCCGTTGTATTAGTGCCCGTAAAAGCTGCCGCAGGCTGGGGCAGTACCTGGATGCTTTTCGTAATAGAATCTTTACACACCCCGAAATTGCTTATAAGCTTTACCGTGTAAATACCGGGAGCCGTGAATGCTTTAACCGGGTTGAGTGCGTTTGAACCGGTGGCATCGCCAAAATCCCATATTGCACTCGCGGGGTTAGGTTGCGAGGTATTCGTGAATGTGATGCCGGTTCCCGCGCAGGCTGTTGCCGGCGCTGT
>DASYJQ010000202.1:0-2480 GCA_035996265.1 Saccharimonadales bacterium (SeqCode) | reverse complement strand
GACTAGTTACAATCATGAGCTTCCAAGTCAGCAACATTATTGACGTCATTGTCATCCTCGCAAGAGGCTGTGTTGCTCACGTATGGATTCGCTCATAATCCCAGCAACACAGCCCGTAACCTCTAGAGCGAATCCTTTCTGCAAATCTATGTAACCGGGAGTGTCGTATATGAGTAATGCAGCAGAAGACGCCGTAGGCGCACCTAAAAAATATGGCCCCTACAGCGTTGTCCGGAAGGCCGGGCCGTTTGTATTTGTATCCGGTCAGATCGGTATTAACCCACAAACGGGTGCGGCCAGCGCTGACGTCAGTGAGCAGACCCTCCAAGCCCTTGCCAATGTCGCCAGCGCCCTTGGCACCGTCGGTCTCGGCTTGGAGCATGTCGTCGATACCACAGTATTCCTGACCAACATGGCTGACTTCGAGGCCGTAAACAAAGCGTACGCCGGGCAGTTCAGCGAACCATATCCCAGCCGTGCTTGCGTCGGCGTGGCCGGCTTGCCGCACGTCGGTGATGTGCCGCTGCGGGTCGAGATCAAAGTCATTGCCATGGAAGCGGCCGCATAATGGACGGCGCAACTGCAATTATCAAAACACTTGAGGCCCAAGGCGTGGAGTACATTTTTGGCTACTCCGGCGGCGCGGCCATCCCCATTTTTGACGCCCTGGTGACATCTAAAACCAACATCAAACTTATCCTGGTACGGCACGAACAGGGCGCCGCACACATGGCCGACGGTTACGCCCGCGCCACGGGCAAACCCGGCGTCGTGTTGGTGACCTCCGGCCCCGGCGCCGGCAATGTCGTCACCGGCCTGATGACCGCCCACATGGACAGCGTGCCGATTATCGTCATTTGCGGCCAACAGATCCGGCCGATGCTCGGCATGGACGCCTTCCAGGAGGCCGATGTGTTCAACATCACCATGCCGGTCGTTAAGCACAACTATCTGGTGCGCGAAACAAATGACCTGCCGCGCATCGTCAACGAAGCATTCCATGTCGCAACTACCGGCCGGCCGGGACCGGTACTCATTGATGTGCCTAAAGACGTTAGCTCCGGGACCTTCACCGGCAGGTTTGACGAGCCGATGGACCTGCCGGCTTACAAGCACCGGCATACGGTCGACAAGCCGGCTGTTGCTAAAATCATGGCTGCTTGGAAAACAGCCAAACGTCCGGTCATCCTAGCCGGCCACGGCGTGCTGATCGCCGGTGCTCATAACGAGCTACGCCAACTGGCCGAAACCATGGACACGCCGGTTACTACTACGCTGCTCGGCAAGGGGGGTATTCCCGAAACGCATCCATTGTCACTTGGCATGTTGGGCATGCACGGCACGGCGTACGCCAACAAAGCGATCGTTGAATGCGACTTCCTGCTTAACGTCGGTTCGCGCTTTGACGACCGTATCGTCGGTGATGTTACACAGTTTTGCACCGGCGCGTTTATTGCCCACGTCGACATCGACGCCTCCGAATTAAACAAAATGATTAATGTCGACGCAGCGGTGCGGGCCGACGCCAAAGAAGCCCTCCAGGCTATGATGGCAATCGCTGAACCCGCAAAGCACACTGCTTGGAACGCCCGCCTGGACCGCTACCGGCAAGCACACCCGCTGCACTACAGCGACGCCCGCGGCCTGACTATGCAGCACGTTATCGATAGCCTCTACAAGCTAACCGGCGGCAAGGCGGTAGTCACCACCGATGTCGGCCAGCACCAAATGTGGGCTGCCCAGTTCTATAAAACCACCGACCCCTACCACTGGCTGAGTTCCGGCGGCGCCGGCACGATGGGCTTTGGGTTCCCGGCGGCCATCGGCGCGCAATTTGGACGGCCGGATGACACGGTCATCGCTTTTGTCGGGGACGGCGGCTTCCAGATGACCCTGGCCGAACTGGCTACTGCCTGCATCCACAAGCTGCCGATTAAAGTCATCGTGCTCAATAACCATTACCTGGGCATGGTCCGCCAGTGGCAGGAGTTGTTCTACGACAACCGCGAAAGCGGCGTTGACCTGGTGGGCAACCCTGATTTCGCCATGCTAGCCGAAGCGTACGGCGCCAAAGGCATTCATATCGAAAACGAGGCGCAGCTGGAGGCTAAATTACAAGAGGCGCTGGCCATCAACGACCGGCCGGTGATTGTTAATGTCGAAGTTACCAAGACCGAAAACGTCTTCCCGATGGTTCCGGCCGGCGCGCCGCTGACCAAGATGATCATCGAGCCGCCCACCACCCAACTCGATAAACCAACAGGGAGTACCTAAAATGCTAGACATCATGTATACCATCGTGCTCGAAGTCCGCGACCAGCCAGGCGTGCTGGTGCGCGTGGCCCAGGCTTTTGCCCGGCGCGGCTGCAATATTAGCTCTATCCACGTCGGACACCCGGCCAACACCAGCTGGGCGCATATGAAGATTACTGTCAAAAATGTGGCGCGTATCGACCAGATCACTGCCCAGCTCGAGAAAC
>DASYJQ010000201.1:0-1804 GCA_035996265.1 Saccharimonadales bacterium (SeqCode) | reverse complement strand
ACTGGGCGCGTCGCCCAATCGCGCCGCCGCTGCACCAAGCGCATATGCGCCGGCGTACCACAACGGATTCAAGACGCTGGGCCGCGAACCCAGCTCCTGCAGACGCTGCGCAGTCCATGCCAGGTGATCCGCTTCGTCATGTCCTGCCTGGGCGAACTGCCGCTTCATGACATCGCTTTTGGCAAACTGGCTTTGGGCATCGTACAACGCTTGAGCGCATATTTCACCGACATGGTTGACGCGCATCAGCCCCGCGCTATGGCGCCGCGCCGACGCGTCGAGCGCCCCGTCTGCAACACCGGCAGCCGGACTCGGCCGCCCGGCCGATGCGATGCCGGCAACGGCGCGTAATGCCTTGTCAATCCCGAAAATCAATGCGTCCATTTGAGGCCTATCTATTGAACCGTCTTTTTGTTACCCAATTGCAATATTGCGTTGTGCACGCACGACATAACCTTGGAGAATTGTTATAAAAACCAAATTTTCTTTGCTCTGGGCACCGATCTTTGATGAAATAGAAATAGCTTCTTGATCAACTGGTTTGGAAGTGCTGGCAGGGGCGTTACCACTAGTGGCCTTGCTGTAGGCAATGAATAAATTTTAGCATGACAACTTCTGGAGATTACTACATGAAAAAATCGCTTCTCGCACTCGCGGTACTGGGTGCTTTCGCAGGCGTTGCACAAGCTCAAACCAACGTCACTCTTTACGGCTCGATCGACGCCGGTCTGCGCCGCGTGGACAAGGTTAATGCTGCTGGCGATAGCAGAATCACCATGAGCTCGAACGGCACATTCCAGTCCAACCGCATCGGTTTCAAAGGCGTTGAAGATCTGGGTGGCGGACTGAATGCTCACTTCAATCTGGAAACCGGCTTCAATTCCGGTAACGGCACATTCGATAATACTGCCGGCATGCTGTTCAACCGGGCTGCCAACGTCGGTATTGGCGGTGCATGGGGTTCGCTTGACCTGGGCCGTCAATATACGGTTGCCTATAAAACCACTGCCGTTTACGACCCGTTCAACTACAAATACACCAGCCTTATTCCTCTTTCCGGTCTCGCATTGTCGGGCTCGCGCTTGAACAACGACATCCAGGGCACCGCAGTATTCGGTCCTGTGACGGCACGTGCTGAATACGCTCTGGGTGAAGTAGCAGGTTCCACCAGCGCCGGTTCGACCAAAGCAATTGGCGCAACCTTTGCGTCCGGTCCGTTCAGCGCTGGCGCTGCTTACTCCAAGCGTAGCGCCACCCTGACTGGTACTATTGTCCCCGATGGCAAGAACTGGACCGTTGGTGGCGCATTTGCCACAGGCCCGTTCCGTGTAGCCGCCGGCTATATGGATGAGAAGCTGGAGCCTACAGCAGGTACGACCAAAAACAAAAGTTACTGGGCTGGCGGTAGCTACAATTTCACAGAGGCGTTGGCACTGACCGCTGGTTATTATCGTTTCAAGACCACGCCTACCGTTGTTGCGGAAGGCAAGAGAGATTTGTTCATCATAGGCGGTACCTACGCTATATCCAAGCGTACCAACTTCTATGCTGATGTTGATCGCAACAAATTTACGGGCGCCGCGCTTCCGTTCGCAGGTGTTGACAAACAACTCGGTATTTCCGTTGGTGTTAACCACGTGTTCTAACCAATCCAATAACGCTTGCACCGGCTGCAGTGATCAAACACTGCTTTCGACAAAACAAGTCGGTTAATAGCTGACTTGTGTTATCAGATGAAATTGAAAGGCCCACATTCTTGTGGGCCTTTTTTTATTTATCGGCATCTGCGCCCGGTCTTTCCTTG
>DASYJQ010000200.1:0-2397 GCA_035996265.1 Saccharimonadales bacterium (SeqCode) | reverse complement strand
GTAAGCTCTTAGTTAGTAAGGCAAAAACAAAAACTTACAAAAACAAACAAAAAATATCGCTCGATCAACCCTAAAGGTTGTGAGAGCGGTCAGTCAAAGCCAAAGGGTAGTAAGCGCTATATAGTTTTTCTAAATGGGCGGATTTACTACCCGCGGCTTCTATGCAAACAATAAAAGGCTATATACTGCGGGGCTAGTACTCGCAGTATTTCATGCCAGAGGGTAGGTATGAAAAAGACCGCTAAAATCATTGGAGTCTGCTCGCTTGTGTTGGCAGTATTATTACTTACGACGCAGCCGGCCAGATTACCGTCAGCTGTCTTAATAGTACCGTTCGCACTCATGTTTGCGATTCTAGCGCTTACAATATCACTAGCCATTGGCTGGAGACATGGAGGCATGTCTGCAAGAGCACTACGCGCCGGTTGTTTAGGCGCGATATTACCGATTTTGTTGCTCGTACTGCAGTCAGTAGGCCAACTCACCATGCGTGACGCTCTGACGCTGTTTGCACTCTTTGGCATAACCTATTTCTATATGTCAAAAGTGAACGCCGTTAGAGCGTAACTCGCTGTAGATACGGTTGTTATATAGTAGCGATGCAGGGTTCAAACTGGTATAATACAGTCAAACTTATGGACCCTCATGCAGAACAAGTACCAGGTTTAGCTTTGCCGAAGCCCTCCTCAGAGCAGGGTACGTACAATGCTATGCCGTATCAGCCGGGCGCTATGCCAGAAACTACATTACCTTCACCTGAGGCTGGGCATGGCTCTGTCGCAGCTCCTAGTATGGCCCAGCCGCACGTGCCGGCTGTACCTACGCAGCCCTTGGCAGCTGTTCCTGTGCCAACTACCGCACCTCCTGTTGCCGCACCGGCGACTGACGATAACACTGACGCCCTTGATGAGGAGTGGATTAATAAGGCCAAAGCTATTGTTGAGCAGACTAAGCATGACCCGCACCTGGAAAGCCAGGAGCTAGGCCGTGTAAAAGCAGACTATCTCCGTATTCGTTATAACAGGCATATTAAAGTAGTCGAAGACAACAACAGATGACGTTTCTATTCGTAGTTTTGGGTTTATTGTTGATTGGCGGGATGATTGCAGGACCAATACTGTACATACAGACACGCAAGCGTATCCGTATGCAAAAGAATTACGAGCGCGGCCTAAAGATGGTTCCATTGCTTATCCATTTGCCGCCACCAAGCGAAGACACCGAACTTTCGGGCCGCGACCTTCGCGATTTGGTTGACGAGAACATTTCTAAAGCACAAGTCATATATAACATTATCGCCAGTACCGTCCAGAAGAGTGGCTACAAAGCGCATCTCTATGGTCAGCGGCATTTTGCTTTTGAAATTGTGGGCACCAAAGGCTTTGCATATTTTTATGCAGCTGTACCACTATCTCTAGTAGAAGTAGTGAAGCAGGCGATTGTTAGCGCCTATCCAGCGGCTCGGCTTGAGGAAGTACCTGAACACAACATTTTTAGTCCGGTAGGCAGGGTCAGCGGCACGGTCGGCGGTGAACTACATCTTAAAGAAGAATTTGCCTACCCCATAGCCACTTATCAGGACTTAAAGCGAGACGCCATGCAGGCCATCCTCAACGCCTTGTCGACTCTAGACAAGGAAGACGGCGCCGGTATTCAGATACTGATGCGTCCCGCTAACTCTGGCTGGCGCAAACAGGCACTGGGCGTCGTCAGTAATAAGCGTAAAGGCGATAAGGGCAAAAAAGGCGGCGAGCAGTTCTTAAGTGCGGCGAAGGAATTGGGCAGCGCGTTCTTTAAGCCGCCGGAAGAGTCCAAGAAGTCAGACGGCGGCGGCAAAGAATTGTCCGGCCTGGAACAGGCAACATTGGACGCTATGGAAGACAAAACGCGTCATCCAGGATACGAAGTACTTATTCGTGTGGTGGTGTCGTCTAATATGAGTCAGCGGGCGCAGGCCATACTCAATAACATAGTGGCGGCGTTCTCATTGTTTGACGCCCAGGGCAAGAATGGTTTCAAGTTCACCCCGGCTAAGAGTGTTGACGAATTTATAACGAATTATATCCTTAGAATTTTTCCCCAGACGCAAAACAAAGACGTACTAAACGCCGTCGAACTAGCTACGATATTCCACTTTCCTGACCAGCGAAGCATACCAACGTCGCAGCTTGAGCGCCAGGAATCCAAGCAAGTTGATGGTCCCCGCAATATGCCAGAGAATGGTCTTTTGTTGGGGTATAACGTCTTCCGTGGTGTTAAAAAGCCGGTGCGTTTGAGCGTCGGTGACCGCCAGCGGCACATGTATTCCGTGGGTCAGACCGGTACTGGTAAGTCTACTTTCCTGGAAAACTTAGCACTGCAGGACATGCTCAATGGCAATGGTTTTGCATTTGTTGA
>DASYJQ010000199.1:0-1512 GCA_035996265.1 Saccharimonadales bacterium (SeqCode) | reverse complement strand
GAATTTCCACGCCTTCCGCTTTTGTCGGCAGCTCTCAGTCGCCGCCGAATGTTTCCCTTGCCTACGTAAACTGGCGTAGAGCCATCGTATAGAATGTAGACGCCTTGCCCGCCTTGACGATTTCCCGGCACGTCTTCAATGTTTGCAGCATTCCGCGCCCACATTTCGCCAAATTGCTCAAGCAATGCCACCGGCCCTCCGGCTGCCAACGATTGGGATGCGACTACGTATCTAAATGATACTCATAGTCCGTGGACACATAAACAACAGGATTTCAAGATGACACCTAAACATACATGCCTTTGGATATTCGCATTCGATTTGGCAGGGCCTTACGTCGGCAACGACAGAAGCTCGGGGTGTCCCAAGAGGCTTTTGCGGATATGTGCCAGTTGGACAGGACTTACATCGGTGGGATCGAACGTGGGGAGCGCAACGTGGCGCTCGTCAACATCGAGAAGATTGCCAGGACTTTGCGGCTGTCGATTGCAGAGCTATTCCAGGGTATCTAACGGCCCGTCTTGTTCAGGATACCGAAGCCGTGAACCCCACAGGTAATTTTGCCTTTGCGGCCAGCAGAGCCGCTTGTTCGATCGCCCGCAATCGTTTCCTGGAAAGCACTTTCCGTACCTCGCGGCGTTTGGCTATCGCCTTGTAGTCTGGCCCGAGAATATCGACCGTGAATTCCCAGTAGACGATAATGCGTTGGCGCTTCATGTAGTCTCCCCTTGTTCATGGTGCGCTCCGCTAGCTTGAACGCCTCCAATGCTGTGACAGAAATTGCTCTCCACATCTCCGGTAAATGCACCGGATTTTGGCGCACGGCCTTGCCCGTAATACCGTCGTTTCAGCTCGCCGGGACCCGTTTCCAGAAGCCCGCAAATAAAAATATGTGAGCGAGGCGCTGCGGCAAATTCCCATGCGGCACATCACGTATACTTTGGCGTTGGGCCTGGTCATCGCTCGGTTGTAGAAACGCAAAGCTTGGCGGTAAAACCAACGAGGGCGTGGCTTCATATCGTCCCGAAAAGACAGGCGGACATTCCTGAAATGTCGGATTTTCTTGCCGTGTTTCTTGCCGAGCAGATTCACTACGTGGGTTATGCCCAAGGCCCTGAGTTGCTCCGCACTGCGGCTGGTGGCAATCAAGCCACCAAAGGCCAGCCGTTTGGTTACAAAATATGCCTGCACGTGTACCCCTTGGGTGTCCCACCTAACCCGTTTACAAAACACATGATTCCCAAACGCTTTTTTAAGTCCCAATGGCCCTGCGAAATGAGTCACTTACCGTGCCAATGTCAGTAAGGATTTATAAACGCCCTTTGCAGGCAGCGTAGGCGGTGGCAGCGCTAATGCCTAGCTGCGCCCCAATACGCCGCCAGGGCACGCCCTGGGCGCGTAGGGCGGCTATTTGGGCGGGGTTTACGGCTTTGGTGGGCCTACCCAGCGCTTGCAATTTGCATCTACTTGGCAGCTGCTCTCCGTTCAACAAGTATTGCTCGGTTTATAGTT
>DASYJQ010000198.1:0-21770 GCA_035996265.1 Saccharimonadales bacterium (SeqCode) | reverse complement strand
GTTAAGGGCATCATAGTGGACTTCTGCGGAGGTAACATTGCCGACACACCCATTATTGATGATTCTAACTGTACCGTACCGACAGGATTTAGCGTCGGTACGCCTACGGTAAATACAGCCCCCACCATAACTGGCTATACTAACTTAGGTGGTACATGGACCTCGACAGCTCAAAATACAGGTCGAACTTTACGAATGGTGAGCGTTGCCGGCGCATCGATTGATCCCGCTAATGCAACTCCTTACACCTTCGTAATCTCGACGGTTACGAATACTTCAACCGTCGGTACGTTCTATGCCCGTATCATCACTTACACATCGGATACAGGCGATGTCCTAGCATATACTTCAGCGAGCGCTGGGAGTACTCAGGCAAAGGATTACGGTGGTTTCGCACTCTCAACCAATAACGTCATTAGTATCACCGCTAAGGTCCAGGAATCCCTGCAGTTCTGCGTGTCAGGCCTTGCGCCAGGTACAAACTGTGGTACAACGGGCCAAGCTGTAACACCGGCAGCGCTAACTCTAGGTCATGGTCCGGCGAACATATTGGATAGTAGCCCAACACCAGATACTGCTACGGCCTTTACGCAATTGTCTACAAACGCTAACGGTGGGGCGGTGATACGCATGAAAAATACTGCGGTATCAGGTGGTTTGAACTCGGGTACTAACTCTATACCTCCAGTAGGGGCGACAGCAGCAGCAATCGTTGGTGGTACAGCAGCCTTCGGTGTGAAAATTAATACCAGCACAGGTGGTACCGGTACAGTAAGCCCAATAGCACCGTATAACACCGCCAACTATGGAATGGATGCAACCACCACAGATAATAACGTTTTGGCCACCTTCGGTTCTAGCCTTGCCAGTTCGGCCGCACCTGTTAACAATGCATCAAATACCCTGACCTTTGCCGCTACGGCATCCAACACCACGCCAGCTGGTTTATACACCGCCAATATTATCCTCGTAGCAGTCGGCACGTTCTAGGATTAAAAATGGATGGGACGCTTAGTAACTAAGCATACATCGTCAAAGTCCGTAGCTTTTATAATAGTAGCTTCATTCTTCATTAGTCTCGTGCCACTGCATCCCGTACGGGTACATGCAGATGAACTTACACCCCGATCGCTCACTAATACTAATAGCTTCACGGATGCCGACGATGTTACGTATCGGGCGGAGTTTACTATCGCTACTGCCGGACCACTTGGATCTATCTCAGTCATGTTCTGTTCGAATACTCCGCTTGTAGATCAACCGTGCGATCCCCCCGTGGGATTCGATGCATCGAACGTACTGCTTGGTACTCAGCTAGGCGAAGTCGGTTTTTCGCTATATTCAGGCTCGACCAGTAACGTCATAATATTGACACGGCCCCCACAACCGGCAAGTGCCACAAACGTTACATACGACCTTACTAAAATTCATAACCCTTCTGTTTCGGGGCCATTGTTCGCTCGTATCCTTACGTACGCGAGTAGCGACGGTACCGGCCAACCCATAGACACCGGTGGCATGGCTTTATACATACATCCTTCGGTAGATATTACAGCTGAAGTACCACCATATCTTACATTTTGCCTGGGTGAGAATATATCGGGCGTGGATTGCAGTACTGCAACAGAGCCTTTTAGTGATATGGGAAATTTTTCACCTAATTTGACCTCTGCTGCCCAGCATCAGGTGGTTATCGCGACGAATGCCCCTGACGGATATAGTATGTGGGCGACAGGCACTTCTATGACATCGGGCGGTAATGTGCTTGTCCCCATGACCGGTGGAACATCGGTGAAAGGCACGAGCCAGTTCGGCATAAATTTACGCGCCAACACCATCCCCGTGATAGGACAAAATTCTGCTGGTCCCGGTGTTGCTGCTGTAACGCCAAATTATGCGCAACCTAACCACTTTAGGTTCAATTCGGGAGACATGCTTGCGACCGCTCCGGTACCGGATGATTACCGTAAATATACCATTAGTTATGTAGTTAATATTCCAGCCGGCCAACCCGGTGGTGTATATTCGGCAACGCTCACCTATGTTTGCTTGGCAAATTTCTAGTACTTCTGTTACGATAAGTGCAAGCATTATGAGAGGTAACACATGATTCGGGGTAGAGTCTTAAGCGCAGTCGCAGTGATTTTGGTTGCTGTGAGTACTCTTATTGGCATTGCATGGCAACAGAATGCCTATGCGGCTCAGACATCCACGGTAGGTGGTGACGCTCTCAAAATTTCTCCCGTACGCTGGGATTTAACTGTTGATCCGGGTACGACCAAAGTCATTGAGGTTTTTATACAGAACCTGACTGACGTCCCGACTACATTGCACCCGGCTATTAATGATTTTATGGCAAGTTCGGACGAGTCCGGTGCCCCCCGGGTTATTTTGGATGAAGACAAGTATGCGCCTTCGCATAGCTTTAAGAGATTTGTGCAACCGCTCAGTAATATTGTCGTTGGGCCGCACGAAATGAAAATAGTCAAAGTGAGCGTCGTTATTCCTAAGGACTCAGCTGGCGGTGGTTACTATGGGGCTGTGCGCTTTTCGCCAACGAGTGAAGTGGGCGGTAAAAACGTAAACCTCTCTGCCAGTGTGGGTAGCCTTATACTCTTGCGCGTTAACGGTGCTGTTAAAGAGCAGCTTAGTATTGCCAGCTTTGATGTACGCCAGCAGCCTAATGACGATAAACAGCAGCCTAAGGTCGGTTCATTTTTTACCAGCAATAAAAAAATATCATCAATAGTCCGTTTTACGAATGGCGGAAATGTTCAGGTTGCGCCATTCGGTACTATCACTCTTAGAAAAAGCGGTAAGACACTCTCAACCGCTCGTATTAACGAAGTTGACCCAAGAGGCTTGGTGCTACCCGATAGTATCCGTCGATTTGAAGTAAATCTTAATAAAGTCGGCTCTTTTGGTAAGTATACAGTTGAAGGTAGCTTCGGCTATGGGTCAAGTGGGCAGTTGTTGACTTCCAAGAAAACGTTTTATGTAGTTCCTGTCATGGTATTTGTGCTAATCGGCCTGGGCATAGCCGTCCTGCTGTTCTTAATCTTCGGCTTGCCGCGCATCATTCGCAACTACAACAAGCGCGTCATCCGCCGCGCCAGCAGACGCCGTTAATAAAGCCGGGAAGGGGGTCGGAACGCCGTGAAAAAACAGTTCTGGAACCGGCTGGGCATTATCGTTGCTGCCGTCATTACTATAATTTCGTTGTCAGCTAGTACGGCCTTAGCGGCCGTGCCCCCGCCCGGGCCTGCAGATGGTACCGGC
Source organism: Saccharimonadales bacterium (SeqCode) (assembly GCA_035996265.1). Taxonomy (GTDB): domain Bacteria; phylum Patescibacteriota; class Saccharimonadia; order Saccharimonadales; family UBA4665; genus PMNU01. The sequence continues at coordinate 18,491 of DASYJQ010000198.1, read as the reverse complement.
GGCGTGCAGGGCAAAGTCGAAACGCCCGCGCCAACCACCTCGGCCAGTATCGGCACGCCGTCTAACGGGCAGTCGTTTAGTAAAATGCCTATTACAGTCAACGGTTTGTGTACTACGGGCCTGCTAGTTAAAGTTTTTGCCAACAATATCTTTGTAGGTGCGGCGATGTGTAACAACGGCAGCTACACCATGCAAGTTACTCTGTTCGACGGCCGTAACGACCTCGTAGCGCGCCAGTACGACGCCTTAGACCAGCCTGGCCCGGATGGTAACATTGTTACCGTAACTTACACCAACGCCGCGTTTGCCAATACCAACGTGCCGCTCATGACGCTTACCAGCATCTATGCCCGCAAGGGCGCCAACCCCGGTGCTAATTTGGAATGGCCAATCACCTTGGCCGGAGGCACCGCGCCCTACGCTATTAGCGTCGACTGGGGCGACGGCAAAGGCGACGACCTGTATAGCCAGCAATTCGCCGGTAATTTTAATATCCACCATGTGTACCAGAACGCCGGTATATACGTGGTGGTTATTAAAGCTACCGACAAGAACGGTCTGAGCGCCTTTTTGCAGCTAGTCGGCCAGGCTAACGGCGCAGTCACCCAAACGACGGATAAGGCCTCCAGCCAGTCCGGGAATACTGCTACGGTCATTACCAAAGTCTTGTGGTTGCCGGCGGCGGTTTGTCTGCCATTGATCCTGTTATCCTTCTGGCTTGGCCGGCGCTACGAATTGTCGGCCCTGCGCCGGCACCTGGAAAGCCCCGAAGACTAGCCACGCACGTAAATATTTGCTAAAATTAAATAGATATGTCAAAAAAAGTATTCGTTGGTATGAGCGGCGGCGTGGATTCGTCGGTGACGGCTGCCTTGCTTAAAGAGCAGGGTTATGACGTCACGGGGGTGTACATGAAAAACTGGAGCCAGGACCTGCCCGGCATGGTGTGCCCCTGGAAAGAAGACTACCAGGACGCCAAGCGCGTGGCCACGCAGCTGGATATACCGTTCAAAATGTACGATTTTGAGGCAGAATACCGCCACGTGGTCGTCGGCTACATGATTGACGAATACAAAGCCGGCCGCACTCCCAACCCGGATATTATGTGCAACCAGGAAGTGAAGTTTAAATTGTTCTTGCAGGCCGCCTTGGCCGACGGCGCCGATATGATCGCCACCGGCCACTACGCCCGCATACAAGACGGGCAACTATTAACCGGTCTCGACCCGGCCAAAGACCAAAGCTACTTTTTATGCCGCGTCACCGAAGACGCCTTGCGCAAAAGCCTGATGCCGGTCGGCGATTACCTGAAACCTGCCGTCCGCGAGCTGGCCCGCAAGTTCGGCCTGGCGACTGCCGAAAAGAAAGACAGCCAGGGCATTTGTTTTGTCGGCAAAGTGGGCATTAAAGACTTTTTATCGCAGTATGTCGAAACCGAACCAGGTAATATTGTCGACCAGCACGGTATGGTCATCGGGCAGCACGACGGCGCATTGTTTTACACCATTGGCCAGCGCCAGGGGCTGGGCGTCGGCGGCGGTTTGCCATACTACGTCGTGGGCAAAGATATGGCCAAGAACGAAGTCTATGTAACGGCCGACTTGCAAGACGCCCGGCTCTGGAGCCGCGAGCTGACCCTGGCCAGTCCGCACTGGATTAACCAGCCGCCCACCACCGACGGTCACTACATGGTGCGCACCCGCTACCGCGCCGACTTACTCGAAATCACCGGCATTGCACAGCACGGCGATACCTGGCACATTACGCTCAAGGACGAAGTCCGGGCCTTGACGGCCGGCCAATCTGCCGCATTGTATGACGGCGAACGGGTCGTTGGCAGCGGCATCGTCGTATAACAATTAACACCGTGACTAGCGGTATTGCCATAACCTGTTACAATAGAAATGCGTAAGCATTAACATAAACTAACCAAAATTAAGGAGGGCTTATGGGCCTCTTCGGACATGGTGATGACGACAAAAAAGACGAACCAGTAGTACCTGCTGCTGATCAGGGTGCGGGCCAAGCCCCAACTGACGGTGGTACCGTTCCTGGCGCTCCAACTCCCGCCGCTGGCGGTGACAGCGCATGGCCAGCTCCGGCTGGTGACGCTGCCCCACAGGCGCCTGGCGCCGACCAGAGTGCAGGCGTACCTACAGATCCAACTCCTGTAGCCCCGGCAGACCCTGGCGCAAGCCAATGGGGTGCTCCGGCGCCTTCTGATTCCGGCGCTGATGCTGGTATGGCTAGTGAATCTGCCGACCCGGCAGCTTCTGCTCCTAGCGTTGACGCACCTGCGGATCCCGCAGCGGGCGCAGCAGATGGTAGCGACGAACCCAAAGTAGGGTAAGCAACGCAACCTGACGCAAGAGCCCGCCCATCCGGCGGGCTCTTTTTAATACCTCAATTCATCTGTTACAATGGAGTTCAATATGACAGCACAAGACATCCGCAAAGCTTATTTAGAATTTTGTAAAAAGAACGGTCACGTCGTAATTCCGCGGGCCTTGTTAGTGCCGCAGAACGACCCTACCACGTTATTTACCGGTTCCGGTATGCAGCCGCTCATGCCGTACCTTTTGGGTGACGACCACCCGGCGGGCGTGCGTTTAGTTGATAGCCAGACCTGTCTGCGTTCCCAAGATATTGAGGAAGTCGGCGACAACCGCCACACCACTTTCTTTGAGATGCTGGGCAACTGGAGCCTGGGCGATTATTTTAAACAAGAACAGCTGAGCCGGTTCTTTGAATTCCTGACCGGCATCGTTGGCTTGGACCCCAAGAAAATTTACGTTACCTGTTTTATTGGCGACGAAGCCAACGGCATCCCCAAAGATACCGAGAGTGCCGAGATATGGCAAAAACTATTTGCCGATAAGGGCATCAGCAACCAAACAGCCGACATCGGCTCTGAAGCCGACGGCTACCAGCGCGGTATTAAGCCCGATGAGCGCATTTTTTACTATGATGCTTCCAAAAACTGGTGGTGGCGGGGCGACAAAATTGCCGACATGCCGGTTGGCGAGCCGGGCGGCGGTGACAGCGAAGTGTTTTATGAGTTTGATTTCGTAGTGCACAACACCGAATACGGCCCCCTGTGCCACCCAAACTGCGACTGCGGCCGTTTTGTCGAAATCGGCAACAGCGTGTTCATGGAATATGTTCGTACTGAACAGGGTTTCGAAAAACTCCCCAAGCAAAACGTCGACTTCGGCGGCGGCCTGGAGCGCATCGCTATGGCGGCTATCAACAGCTCGGACGTCTTTAAGATCAGCCTGCTATGGCCGATTATCGAAAAACTAGAACTGCTGAGCGGCAAAAAATACGACGCCCACACCAATGCCATGCGCGTCATTGCCGACCATCTGCGCGGCGCAACGTTCCTGGCTATTGATGGCATCGTGCCCAGCAATAAAGAGCAGGGATACGTTATGCGCCGCCTGGCGCGCCGTGCTATCCGTTTTGCTTTTGATCTCGGCATTGAACAGAACTTTGTAGAGCAAGTTACCCCGGTCATCATTAGCCTGTACGAAGCCGACTTCCCGGAAATTGCCGCCAAGAAGCAAGAAGTTATTGACGTGCTCATCAAAGAAGAAAAAGTTTTCCGCCAAACGTTGCGCAAGGGCTTGCACGAGTTCACTAAACTGACCAAAGACGGCCTGACCGGCGAAGAAGTGTTCAAACTATACGATACCTACGGTTTCCCGATTGAACTGAGCCAGGAAGAAGCGGTCGTACAAAATATTAAGGTCAGTGAAACTTGGCGCGAGGACTTCGAAAAGCTCATGCAGGAACAGCGCGAGCGCAGTCACACCGCCAGCAAGGGTGTGTTCAAGGGCGGCCTTGGCGGCCATACTCTGCAGCACAAGAAGTACCACACCGCTACCCACTTAATGTACCAGGCGTTGCGCCAGATATTAGGCGGCCACGTCGTCCAGCGCGGTAGCAATATTACCGAAGAACGCCTGCGTTTTGACTTTAGCCACCCCGAAAAGGTTACCCCGGAACAAATCAAGCAAGTCGAAGACATCGTAAACGAGCAGATCGGCAACGACCTCAAAGTATCCTGGGCAGAGTACCCGACCGAAGAAGCTCGCGGCCCGCTGGGTGCGCTCGGCCAATTCGGCGACCGCTATGGCGACACCGTTAAAGTCTACAAAATGATCGCCGACGGCGCCGACAAACCGTTCAGCTTTGAAATCTGCGGCGGCCCGCACGTCGATCACACCGGTCAGTTGAGTGAAGACGGCAAGCACTTCAAGATTCTCAAAGAAGAATCCAGCTCGGCCGGCATCCGCCGCATCAAGGCTGTTTTACAGTAGTAGCTAGGCAGTTTTATGTTCTAAGCGGGTAAGGCGCGTTTCGTGATCTTTCAATCGCGCTTCGGTTGCTTCGTGGCTATCGTCTAACGCCTCGGCCACGGCAGCCGACAGGTTATCGATCTTATTTTCTAGCCGTGCCTCAACGCCATCTATTTTATTTTCAAATTTTTCTTCGAGTTTGTCGATTTTATCGTCCAGCCGGCGCACCTCCTGCCGTATATCTAGCCGTATATCGTTGCGCAGTGAAGTTGTATGCTCCACGACGACAGTAGTAATAAACTGTTTTAAATCGGTGACTAACGCCTGGTCCATGTACGCCCTTTCCGCACCGTTTTTGTAATCGTGAGGTGATTTTGCCTCATGTTCCTTAAAAATACAAGTGCTCACTCCTAGGCGTATCCTTGGGTCTATGCGTGCTATAATAAATGACGATTATGCTTGATAAAGTGAAAAACTCCGTACGCGGTCTAGCCGGTAAGGTAGCTCAAAAGGCTACCGAGGTTAACACCAAGATGGCCCAGAAGAATCCGGACGTTCCGGCCGACCAATATATTGTCGCGCTGGACGTCGGTACCGAATTTGTAAAGGCGCTTATTGGTAAAGTTGATGGCGACGGCGTCGAAATTGTTGGCGTTGGCCGCGCCCACCAAGGACTAAGCGATATGCAAGCCGGCGCTATTGCCGACATCGCCGGCGTGGTAGAAAACTGCGACAAAGCCTTGGCCGAAGCCGAACAACAAGCCGGCGTGAGCGTCCGCACCGCCGTTATCGGCATCGCCGGTGAGCTGGTTAAGGGCACGACTACCACTGTTCGCGTTTCCCGCAAGGACGCCGGCAAGGCGCTCGACCTGCCCGAAGTACAGCGTATTATTAAGCTCGTCCAACAGCGCGCCGAAGTCAAAGCCAAGCAGCAACTGGCTTGGGAGCTCGGCGGCAAAGAAGTCGAAGTCAAATTGGTTAACAGCGCGCTCGTCGGTATCGAAATAGACGGCTATAAAGTTACCAGTCCCATCGGTTTCCAGGGAAAAGAAGTTGTTGTTCAGCTTTATACTGCATTTGCGCCGCTAATCCACATCGGCGCGCTGGAGCGTACCGCCGAACAGCTCGACCTTGACCTGTTGGCCGTAGCTGCCGAACCATTCGCCGTCGCCCGTTCGATTATTGGTGACGACACTTCGGCCAGCATGAACGCCATCCTTATGGATGTCGGCGGCGGCACGACCGACATAGCCGTTATTACTGACGGCGGCGTGCAAGGCACCAAGATGTTCGGCATCGGCGGCCGGGCTTATACCCGCGCCGTAGAACGCGACTTAAACATCGAATACAGCCAAGCCGAAGCCCTTAAAGTAGGACTAGCCACCGGGCGCGTGCCCCAAGCCAAAGTTGCCGCCGTTGAAGGCGCGCTCAAAAAGACGCTCGACGTCTGGATGAGCGGTATCGAGCTAGCTCTTGGCGAATTTGATAAGCTCGACAATTTGCCCCACAAACTACTGTTGTGCGGCGGCGGCTCCAGCCTGGATTTGCTTATGGAGCGCTTGGAAAGCAGCAACTGGTACGGCGAACTGCCATTTACCCGCAAGCCCAGCGTTCACCATATTAACCCCGACCAGGTAGTGGGCATTGTTGACAAAACAGGCGACGTAAACGACCATACGTTCATAACCGCCATGGGCCTGTTGCGTGTCGGCCTCGATACGCTCCAGTTTTCCAATAGTCCCGACAAGCCCGGATCAATACGCGACAAACTAGACAAGGCCCTACGAGTATGACCGAAAAAGCAGGTACTAATAACAATAAAGACGTTGTGTACATTGATGTCGACGACGAGATTACCGGCATCATCGAAAAAGTTCGTGGCAGCCATTCTAAAATTGTGGCCTTAGTGCTACCCAAGCGGGCTACGGTGCTGCAGAGTATCGTCAATATGAAACTGCTCAAACGCAGCGCTGACGAATCTAAAAAGAACATGGTGCTTATTACCGCCGAAGCCGGCCTGTTGCCGCTGGCCGGCAGTGTGGGCATCCACGTCGCCAAATCATTGCAGTCCAAGCCGGAGATCCCTGATGCGCCCGACCGCGGCGACGGCAAACCCGAAGATGTTGACGAACCTGGCGTTGATGACGAAGCCCTGCAAGACGAAGGCGAACCGGTCGACAAGACTTTACCCGTCGGCGAACTCGCTGGCGCGGCCGCCATGGAAGACACTATCGAAATGGATGACGATGATGGTGAAGCGGAAGCCGATGTGGCCGGCGGTGTCGGTACGACCGGTGCAGGCGGCATACTCAAGCCGGCCAAGACCAAAAAAGACAAAAAGCTGAAGATACCGAACTTTAACCGTTTCCGCGTTCTGATTATGGTAGCGTGCGTCGCGCTTGTGGGATTAATCGTCCTGGGCTACTTCTGTCTCGTGGTATTGCCCAAGGCAACGATTGCCATCAAAACCGATAGCCAGGCGCTCACCAGCAGCACCGTTATCAACCTTAAGACTGCCGCCGATACTACACTAGACGCCAAAGGCGGGATTGTCCCGGCCAAGGCTCAACTTGTCCAAAAGACGGTTACCCAGCAAGCTCCCGCCACCGGCTCGCAGAATAACGGCGCCAAAGCCTCAGGCAAGGTTACGCTTACCATCAAAGATTGCTCTACCGACCAGGCAACCGTGCCGAGCGGCAGCGGTATAACCAGCGGTGGTCTAGTGTTTATTACCCAGGAAGCGGCCACACTGTACAGTGTCAAGGTCGGCGGCGTATGCAAGAACAGCTCGTATCCGTCATTATCAAGTGCTACTGTTGATGTTATAGCTCAAAAGGCCGGCGCGGCCTACAACCTGGCCTCAGGGTCTACGTACACCGTACCCGGTATCTCAACGGTCAGCGGCAGCGGCTCGGCAATGGCCGGCGGGACCGACGATATTATCAAAATTGTCATGCAGGCTGACATTGACGCCGCTACCGCAAAAATCGCCGCTACCGACACGGCGCCTATCAAGGAAGAGCTGAAGACTGATCTGGTTAACGCTAGCCAGTATCCGATTGTGGAAACGTTTAGTACGGCTACTCCGGATACTAAAACCAGCGTTAACGCCGGCGATACGGCTGACGCGGTCACGGTTACCCAGACAATTAAGTACACGATGTTTGGCGTTAACAAAGACGACCTTAAAAAAGTAGTGGCTGCAGACGTCGACACCAAGATTGATCCTAAGAAGCAGAGTATTCTGAACTATGGCGTTGATGATGCGGTCTTTGGCGTGCAAGGTACTCCCGATGGCGGCGCAACGCTTACCATGCAAGCGCAAGTCGTAGCCGGTCCGGATCTCCATGCCGATGACCTCAAAAAGCAAGTGGCCGGCAAGAAGGCGGGCGACGCCCAAGAAATCATCAAGCAGAACCCCGGCGTTAAGGAAGTTGTCGTGCACTACAGTCCGTTCTGGGTTAGCTCCATTCCGAGTAAAACCAGCAAAATCACCATAACTATCGAGAAGCCGCAAGCAACAAAGTCAGACAGTACGCCCAATGCACCAAGTAACCCCTAGTACCATACTGGCCTTGGACGTCGGTGAGCGCCGGGTTGGCGTTGCCCGTGCCAGCACAATGGCTCGGTTGCCCAGCACGTTGACGACATTGCAGCGCAGCGCCAGCACTGCCGACGACGTTAAAAAGTTGATGAGCGCCGAAGGTGCTAGTATCCTTGTAGTCGGCCTACCGCGCGGTTTAAATGGTCAGCACACCGCCCAGACAGAGGCTGTGCAGACGTTTGGGCGCGAATTGGAACAGGTGGTCGGCGTGCCATTGCAGTGGCAGGACGAAGCCGTTACGTCGCGTAAGGCGGAAGCCGAATTAGAATCGCGCGGCAAACCCTATCAAAAGGGCGATATCGACGCGCTGAGCGCCGTATATATTTTAGAAGATTTTTTGCGTGATCATCCGGAGGTTTCATGAGGTATACGTCACGGCCCCCTAAGCGGCGGCTGGTAAAGAAATTAGTAGTAGTCAGTATAATTATGGTGGTATTGCTCGTAGGCGCCACCGCTGCCGTACGCTACACCTATTTTCAGAACTTAAAGGCAGTCAGTACCAATAGCCAACAGGCGCAACGTATAACCGTCGAAAAGGGCGCCACCGTTGACCAAATCGCCAAGCAGTTAAAGGACGCCGGTCTCATCCGCAGTACCTGGGCGTTTCGTTTGTACGTCAGTAGCAAGGAAGTACGCGAGCAACTCGAAGCCGGCACGTATATGCTCGAAGCCAGCCAGAGTTTGCCGGAAATCGTGTCTCAGTTGACCCACGGCAAAGTGGCTACCGACTTGGTGACGATTATCCCCGGCCAACGTATCGATCAAATCCGCACTACTTTGCAAAATTACGGTTTTAGCAAGGCAGATGTCGATACCGCCCTTAACCCGGCGACCTATGCCGGCAACCCGGCGCTCGTCGACAAGCCGGCCGGTGTCACGACGCTCGAAGGCTATATTTACCCCGATTCATACCAAAAGAACGATTCGACAACGCCGCAGCAGATCATCGAAGCCTCGCTGAAAGAAATGGACCAAAAATTGACGCCTGACTTACGGGCCGCATTCGCGAGACAGGGTATCAGCACCTACGAAGGTCTGATCTTAGCCTCGATTGTCGAACAGGAAGTTTCCCGCCCGTCGGACCGCGCCCAGGCCGCCCAGGTATTTATTAAGCGCCTGAATATCGGCATGCCGCTTGGATCGGATGTTACGGCATATTATGGCGCGCTGATTGCCGGGAAGGGTAAAACACTTTTGTACGATTCGCCCTATAATACCCGGTTGCACGCCGGTTTGCCGCCGACGCCGATAAGCAATGTCAGCACCGGTTCGCTTGACGCTGTTGCCCATCCGACAGCCACTGACTATTTGTACTTTGTAGCTGGCGATGACGGGATAACGCACTTTTCGCACACCATCCAGGAACATGAGGCAGCCACGGCTCAATACTGTCACAAGCTGTGCAGCGAATAGGTTGACAAGCCGAAATATGCTATACTTATGCTTGTAGCAACTCTGGAGTACCCCTGTTAGGTATATCTAATGCTGCATTTTGGAGACTTCTATTAGCAACAATACGCATGGATTAGTCGAACGCGCAATTGCCGCCCGGCCTACTGTTTTTGGCCAGCGGTTTGTTAAGCGTTTGCATAAAGTTGCCGGCAGCCGTCGTTTATTGCGCAGCGGGGTGGTCGCGCTTAATGTTCTGCTGCTAGTCGCCATCGGTACCTTTGTGTGGCGCGGGTCGCATGCCGAACAGGTTTTAACCCGTAGCGGCACACCGAGTACCCGGGCGACCGGCAGTAACGCCCTTGGCGAGCCGCTCGACCAGATTTCGTCCGCAGATATTGCCCTCAACGCCGCTAAAGCAGTCGTTTTATATGAGACGCCTGGCCTTGTGAACCAAGCCCAGAGCGCTGCTGTAGAATTAGCCACCGCTCCGGCCGACCGCACTGTTATTGCCAAGCCGCAGGCAGTGGCCACCACCTTCGCCAGCCGTAAAGACATTAAAGGCTACACCGTGGTCGCCGGCGATAACGTATCGAGTATTGCCGCCAAGTTTAATATCACATCCGATAGCGTCATGTGGTCCAACAATTTGAGCGGAAATACGGTCAACGCCGGCCTGCAGCTGGCAATCCCGCCGGTTAACGGCATTGTGTATACGGTTAAGTCCGGCGATACGCTGGACAGTTTGGCTAATAAATATCGTGCCAACAAAGACCAGATCATTGCCGTTAATGATATCGAATTAACCGGCCTGAAGGTCGGCGATCAGATTCTGATCCCCAACGGCCAGCAACCAGCGCCGGTGATAGCCTTCCGTGCATCGGGTACCGCTTCGTACGGCCCGGCCAATGGCTATGACTGGGGTTTTTGTACCTGGTACGCCGCCAATCGCCGCGCCCAGATGGGTAACCCGGTGCCAAGTAACCTCGGTAACGCCAACACCTGGGCGGTAATCGCCGCCAGCTTTAACATCCCGACCGGTGCATCGCCGCAAGTCGGCGCGGTAGCCGTCAAACACTCGCGCGCACCCGGCCACGTTGGTGTCGTAGAGTCGGTAAATGCCGACGGCAGTTTCTGGATGAGTGAGATGAACTCCTATGGTCAGCGCTCCATGACGGACAGCTCGGGCGCCGGCGGCTTCGGCGCCGTAGACTGGAAATTAGTGCCTGCAGACCTCATCAACACCTATACCTACGTTTACTAGTAAGCCCAGATCTGTTTAACTAGAGATATGAATTTCATTGATAAGGCGAGCGTACTGCTCAAGGCAGGCGACGGCGGTAATGGTAAGATGAGTTTTCGGCACGAAAAATTCATCGATAAAGGCGGCCCTGATGGTGGCGACGGCGGTAATGGCGGCAGCATCATCCTGGCGGCCAGCCGTAACCAAAACACCTTAGCCAGTTTTCGCTTTCAGCGTGAGCTGCGGGCTGAGCCCGGCCACCCGGGCGATAAATCCAAGATGCACGGCCGTAACGGCAAAGACTTGATCGTCAACGTGCCGGTTGGTACTGTTGCAACCGATGAGCAAGGCGTTATCTTGGCCGACCTGCCGGAAGACGGTTCGCAGGTTGTCATCGCCAAGGGCGGTAAGGGCGGTTTTGGCAATGCCCACTTCCTGAGTTCTACCCGCCAGGCGCCAACGGTCGCCGAAAAAGGTGAACCGGGCGTCGAATTGTCCGTTCAGCTCGAAATTAAAATGATTGCCGATGTCGGCCTGGTCGGCCTGCCGAATGCTGGTAAGTCCACGCTGTTAAGCGTTATCAGCAACGCCCGTCCGGAAATCGCCGACTACCCGTTTACGACGATCGTCCCTAACCTGGGTGTCGTCGATATCGACAAGCAGGCCAGCCTGCTGTTCGCTGATATCCCCGGCCTCATCGAAGGCGCGGCCGAAGGCAAGGGTCTTGGCGATGATTTTTTGCGCCACGTGGAACGCACCGCCGTACTCGTGCATCTGATCGACGCTTATCAAGAAGACGTGGTGGCTGCCTACAATACTATCCAAAACGAGCTGAAAGCTTACAAAATTGACCTGTCAGCCCGCCCGCAGGTAGTGGCCATCACCAAGATTGAAGGCCTGGATAGCGATATAGTTAAAGACCAGTTGTCCAAGTTGAAGAAGGTTTTACCCAAAGAATCCGTCCTGACTGCAATATCCGCGCCCACTAAGCAAGGCATCCCGGAGCTACTGCGTACCGTCCTCAAGCTTGTTCAAACCGAACGCGCCCATGAGCGTACCGCCGAGGCGGCAGTCGACGCTCCGACTGTCCCCGTCCTGACATTCGACGACGATAACGAAGCCTGGGAAGTCACCAAAGAAGAAGACGCCTATGTCGTACACGGCACTAAGATCGAACGTTTCGGTGTCCGCACCGACTTCAACAGCCCGGCTGGTATCGAACGTTTGCGCGATATTATGCAAAAGACCGGCATTATGCACGAACTTGTCCGTCAGGGCATTGGCCCCGGCGACTCCATTCGTATTGGCAAGAGCGAATTCCCTTACTAGCCGTCGCTCCGACCGCAATGCGCTTATGCCTATCTTGTGCCGTAAGCTATACTGAAGCATATGGACAAGGACATTATCGGGCGTTTTGCCGGCGCGCAGGATACATTCCGCACCTATTTGCATGAGGCGTCGACCCTGAGAGGGGTGTTCATTGTCGTAGGGGTGGTGGTCGCGGCCTGGTTGCTGATGAAAACAATCAGCCGGTTTACGATTGGCATCGCCCAAGTTATTTCCGACAGGGCGGACAAATCTGCTAATGAAGACCGGTTCGTGCGCTGGCGTCAAATCGAAACCTACCTGAGCGTGCTGCTCGCCGTTGTGCGGGCGGTCATCGTCGCGTTTGCCGGCTATTTTGCACTCCGCTTGTTGTTTCCGGGCCAGGCGCTCCTGCCGGCAACCATCGGCATAAGTACCTTTTTCATAATTGTCGCCGGGGCGACGATTGCCCCGTTACTGCGCGATATTACCAGCGGCACGGTTATGATTTTGGGGCGGTGGTTATCAGTTGGCGATTTTGTTAAAATTGAGCCGTTTGCCGACGTGGCCGGAGTCGTGGAACGAGTCACGCTGCGGTCTACGAAGCTGCGTGATATCAGCGGCGACATCATTTACCTGCACAACCAGCACATTCAGGCAGTGCGAATAACGCCGCGCGGCGCCCGGACAATGGCTATGGATGTCTTCATTCGCGACTACGATAAAGGTTTGCAGCGTATCGAAGAGATAATACAAACCCTGCCCATAGGGCCGACAATGATCGTTACGCCCCTTGCCATTGTTCATAAAGAAAAATTATCCGATGACCTGTGGCGCGTTACCATTACCGGTCAGACAGCGCCGAGCCGTGAGTGGCTGATAGAAGACTTCATACGTGAAGCCTTGCAGGGCGCAGATAAGGACAAAAAGGAACCGGTTGTTGTCTATGGGCCGATAGTCCGTTACGCCGATCCCTCCGCCGAAAAACGTTTCGGCCGGGCGGTTCGCATGGGCGGTAAGAACAAACGGTAGCTGCTCGCGGCAGAGAGCCGGCAGTCATTTGCTCAGATTGACATCGACAAGCATAAGTGCTATAATCTTATTCTATGAAAGAGTTTGGCTGCGGAACCTGTACGAGTGCTTGTTGTCGTGAAGGAGTAATTATGCCCCTGACCGACCAAGAAGTAGCCTTCATGAACGAAGGCGGCACTGGCCTAAGACAGTTGCCAGACAAGGAGCCGGTAAAACGGCGTCGACTCTTGCCCTTACTTAATGTAGGCAGACCAGTTTCTACGACAGCGGGGCATGATTATAAGCTAACAACTGACTGCGGTTACCTAGAGACAACCCCGGAGGGAAGTTCATCCTGTACAGCGCACGAAGATCCGGGCCGCCCTGAAGTTTGCGTTGAATTTGCCGAAGACTCATACGGCTGTCGTGTGGTGCGCGTCGCTGCACATGTAGATACTATGCTTGATTTGGAACTGTTTCTAGAACGGACAGCAGGCGGTTAGTGAACAAGTAAGAGTAAATGATACACTGGTAGCCATATGGCTGCCAGTTTTTTCTTTTATGATCTTGAAACCAGCGGGTTTAGCGGTAAGTCGCACCGCATTATGCAGTTTGCCGGGTTGCGCACGGGTATAGATCTCCAACCAATCGGCGATCCGTTTAATATATTCATCAAAATGACCAGCGAAAACCTGCCGGACGTTGACGCTGTCTTATTAACCGGCATTACGCCCCAGCAGACCATCGCCGACGGCATGACCGAAGCCGAGTTTTTGCGGACGTTCGCAAGTGAAATAGCTATTCCCGGTACGGTATTTGTCGGCTACAATACGATTCGTTTTGATGACGAGTTTATGCGCAGCCTGCATTACCGCAACTTTTATGACCCGTACGAATGGCAATGGCAAGACCAGCGCAGCAAATGGGATATGCTCGACGTGGTGCGTATGACCCGCGCGTTGCGCCCGGCCGGTATTGAGTGGCCGTTTGACTCCCAAGGCAAGCCGACTAATCGTTTGGAGCTGCTGACGGCGCTCAACAAACTCGGCCACGAGCACGCTCACGACGCGCTCAGTGACGTGGAAGCGACCATTAATGTCGCCCGGCTTATCATGAACAAACAGCCCAAGCTATTTGACTACTTGTTTAAGATGCGCGAGAAAAAGGCCGTAGCCGCCTTAGTCGAAACCGGCGAACCGTTCGTATATACCAGCGGCAGCCTTGATTCCGAATTTGAAAAGACAACCGTCGCCATCCAAATTTGTCCGCACCCCGACCGCGCCGGCAGCGCGATTGTATACGACCTGCGATACGACCCTGACGCGTGGACTCCCAAGACGCCCGAAGAACTAGCCGAGGCCTGGCGCTATAAAAGAGAACGTGATCCTAACGATCCCAAACTGCCGGCAAAGTTTATACAGTACAACCATTGCCCGGCAATCGCCACGATGAACGTGCTCGATGCCGACCCGGAAACACGCATCCGTTTGCAGCTCGATAAAGCGGTCATCCAGAAGCACGCCGCCGCCATTAAACGCAACAAAGACCTGGCCGGCAAGTTGTGTAAAGCACTCGAAATTATGGAGAACAAAAAACAGGAGCAACCGGCCCTGGTTACCACTGAATACGATGTTGATACCGCCATATATGACGGCTTCTTTAGCCCTGCGGATAAGCCGGCAATGAGCGTCGTCCGCGCGGCCGCACCGGAAGAACTAAGCAGCCTGGGGCTGAAGTTTAAAGACCAGCGCCTCGAAGCCTTACTGCCGCTGTACAAAGCCCGCAACTATCCCAAGCACTTAAGCAGCGAAGAATACGAAGAGTGGGAGCGCTTCCGCGCCAACCGGCTAATGAGCGGCGGGCAGCATAGTCAACTTGCTAAGTATCTAGCGCGGCTGCAAGACGTCGTCGCTAAAGGCGGCTTAACCGGCCATCAGGAATATCTTATAGAAGAATTAAAATTATATGCCGAAAGCATCATGCCCGAGCAGGAAAACTAACTGATGCGTGTAACACTCGCGTCGGTTACATCATTGGATGGTAGAATTACACGGGGCGATGACCCGAATGTACATGCTTGGTCGTCGGCCGAAGACTGGAGCCATTTTATAAAATTGCGCTCTGAGCATGATGTCGTCGTTATGGACCGCACTACATACGAAGCAGTTAAACCTGAACCAGTGGCAGGTTTGTTGCGCATCGTGCTCACTAACCATGTCCACTTGTATGCCAGGCAAGTTATGCCGGGCCAACTAGAGTTTATGGCTTTGCGCCCGAAACCATTGCTGGCCGAGCTTGCGGCGCGCGGACGTACACGAATATTGCTGGCAGGCGGCAGCACGATGAGCGCTGATTTTTTGCACGAAGGTGTTGTAGATGACGTATACCTTACTTTTGAACCATTGTTGTTTGGTGCGGGCAAGCCAGTGATTGCCACCGAGCATGCGCTGAATATCCAGCTTCAGTTAGAAGACGTCATTCAGTTAAACGAGCGGGGCACGCTATTAGCACATTACACTACTGTGCGTTGACTTCGGCTGCCGCCTATCGTAGGCTAGGGGTAATGAGGACAATCCTATGTTAATGAATAAACACGTTACGACCTGGTCCGGTTTTGTCCGGTAGCCGCCGGCATACTCTTTCCGTACGTTTTACATTCTAAAAGGGGTCCTGCGATGAAGAATAATAAGTTTGATGTGCTAGTAGCACTGTATATTTTCGGTATAATGGTCGCCGAGCTGATGGGCGCCAAAACCATGCAGCTGACGCAGTTCAGCTGGTTGCATTTGCACGCGAGCGTGGCAATCTTTGTGATGCCATTGCTGTTTACGATTACCGATGTCGTTAACGAAGTCTATGGCCGGGAGCGGGCACGGCGCTTGGTGCGTATCGGGTTGATGGTTATTGTGCTGCAGTTATTTACGTCGTTACTATTTACGGCCTTGCCAGCGTCGGCTCGCTATGCCGGCAGCGAAGGTGCGTACGACAGTATATTTGGTACGACGGTCCGTTTTGCGTTTGCCAGCTTGCTGGCCTTTGCGATTTCAGAAATGATGGACGTGGTGGTGTTTGCCAGGCTGCGTGAGCGAATGGGCAAGCGCGGGCTATGGCTGCGCAACAACGCTTCTAATTTTGTGTCGCAGTTTTTTGATTCGACTGTGTTTATTGTGGCCGCGTTCTACGCCTTTGGCCAGCCGGTGGGCGGTAACGTTTCCTTCCTAGTTGGCATTATCTTGCCGTACTGGCTGATCCGCTGTGCACTGTCTGTCGCCGAAACGCCGTTAGTATATCTTGGCGTACGCTGGCTCAAGCCGCAAAAAAAAGCTAAGCTGCAACCACTCGAAACAGCCGGCAGCGAAGCTTAGCTCCTATTTTTTAGATGTGGAGCGGCGGAATTTTTTCCAAGCCCGCTGACCTTTGTGGAGATGCTTTTTGACTTCCACGACGGCCCAATCGCGGACGCGCTCGGCAAAGGCGAATTCAGTGGCTAAGACGGCGAATCCCAGGAAGATGGCCGCCCAGCCCGGGCCGGGCAACACTATCATGGCGATGCCGGTGACGATAATGGCAAAGCCCACAATTAAAACAAGCGGCTTGCGTATCGCAGCCGGAACTTTTTTCCATCGTCGTTTCAAACCATCCATGCCGGTACAGTATATCGTGCTACAGTAAAGTTTTGAAGGAGATGCCAATAATGCAGATAACCGCCTATAAAACAGACAAGATCACATCGGGCTCTACGAGCCTGTTTGCAGTGCTCGATGCCGCATTGCCAAAGCTGGCCGAAGGGTCGGTAGTGGCTGTGTCCTCCAAGATTGCAGGCTTGTGCGAAGGCCGCACCGTACCGATTGGCAGTGTTGATAAGGACGACCTGATCGCGCGCGAATGCCAACGCTATTTGCCACGCCGGCTGAGCCACTACAACGTCAGTTTTACGATTGCCCATGATATGTTGGTGCCGACCGCCGGTATTGACGAGTCAAACGGCAACGGCAACTATGTATTATGGCCGGTTGACCCGCAGGCCACCGCCAATGCAGTGCGCGCCCATTTGTGTGAGCACTTTGGTGCCCAAAACGTCGGCGTTATATTGACTGACAACTGCTTGCGCCCGATGCGCTGGGGCGTGACCGGCATGCCGATTGCCATCAGCGGCTTTGAGCCGCTCAAGAATGGTATTGGCGAACCGGACTTATTCGGAAGGGAACTGCAGTTCACTAAAGAAAGTATCCAAGACGGTTTAGCTGCGGCTGCCGCTCTGGTTATGGGTGAGGGCCGCTTGCAGACACCCCTTGCAGTGATTACTGACGTGCCGTTTGTGACGTTTACCCGCCGCGACCCGACAACCGACGAGCTGGCCGAGCTGATTATTTCGCCGGAAGACGATATGTACGAGCCATTCCTGACAGCTGTCGATTGGCAACAGGGAATGGCAAATTAGAACCTTCGTGGGCGAGGTTCATCGTCCGGTTCGGGCAAGCCGATAGCCCACATTGACCAGGGCCGGTTGGCGGCCACCACCTCTTCCCTCGTCACGCCGACTATCGCCGGCGAGGTCAGTGAATCTACCAGACCCGGTTCGACGTAACTATGGAGCTGTTTAACTTCCAGGCCCTGGCCGGCGAAAAATTCACGAGCTTCGGCTTCGTTGGCGAAGCGGTTGTCGGCTATGCTACGGCCGGTTTGCCGGGTGGTGGTACTGGCCATGGCGCTGCCGCGCCCGGCAATACCTTCTTGCACGGGCATATCAGTATACCAAACACCACCATGCCTGGTCAGCAGAGCGCCAATACCCTGGGCGACCGCCGCTTTTTCGTCATGCGACAGGTAATGCAGCAAGCCTTCGCTGGTGATGGTTACCGGTTGGTCGGGGTCGAGATGCCTGGCGGCCTCTACCATTGATGCCGCGTCGGTGGCGTTGCCGGCCTCCAGATGCAAGTTGTCTGACTTGACGGCTAGCTGCCGGTCCTCGAGCGTTTCCACGACCCGTGTTTTTAGATCGGTCATGACCGGCAGATCGAATTCAACATACGTGAGATCGGGGTTGTTGGTCGTCATGGTCAAGCCGCGCGGCGTCAAGCCGGCAGCTATGTCAAACACTTGCGCCGCGTCGGCGGTTAGCTCGTTGCCAAGCCGGTAGCGAACTTCTATTCCCGGCGCGTTGACGTTTGGTTGGATGAGTTGCGGCTGTACGTCATGCTCGCCGGCCGCCCATAGCTCTTCGGCTGTTTCAGCAATCTCTTCGTATAACGGTATACCCGTACGTGTCATTAATTTGGCATTGTTGATGGCGGTGACGGAGATTTTGTCGTATTCGGTCGTTTCCACGGCGGGCGGTGTGTCCGGCTGGTTATTTTCGGCCACGCCAAAAAATACCTCGTCTTCTACTACAGACTCCTGGCTGGCGGCGGCAGCGTCGGCCTCGTCTGTTTCGTCGTCAGTGGCTGTTATGTCGAGGTGGTCGAGGTCTGTCTGCTGCGGCGAGGTATCATCTTCATCGTCCGGTGTGATGGCTGTATCGGAAACAAATTCTCCAAGTTCAGGCGTCTTTCCTGGCCAGTTTGACGGTTGTTGTTCGGGATGTTGCGGTATTTCGGTCACGCGAGTGCCTCCAATTTAGTTTTAACGTAACCGATTA
>DASYJQ010000197.1:0-3735 GCA_035996265.1 Saccharimonadales bacterium (SeqCode) | reverse complement strand
TGGAACGTCTGTTCCCGGGCGTCCGCATCATGCGTTTCGACACCGACAACAAAAAAGACGAGCGGATGGAGCAACATTACGATGCCGTCCACCGCGGTGATGTCGATATCCTGGTAGGCACGCAAACGCTCGCTAAGGGCCTCGACCTGCCCCGCCTGGGACTCGTTGGCGTAGTTATCGCCGATACTGGGCTGTTCTTCCCCGACTTTAGCGCGCAAGAGCGTACCTACCAGCTCCTTGGCCAGGTACTGGGGCGCGTCGGGCGTGGGCACCGCCATGGACGGGCCGTCGTGCAAACATACGCGCCGGACAGCCCCTTATTAAAGGCAGTACTCACCAGAGACTGGGATGGGTTTTATGAACGCGAGATCACCGAACGCCGCACCTTCCGTTTTCCGCCGTTCTGCTACATCCTTAAACTGAGCTGCCGGCGGTCAACATCAGGTAGCGCCCAAAACGCCGCCACCAAGCTGGCGAGTGATCTGAACGCCGCCCATGCCGGCATCACCATAGAGGGCCCTGCGCCAGCCTTCCATGAAAAAGTACAGGGTAAGTTTGCCTGGCAGCTTATCGTTAAATCCAGCAGCCGCGCCCGGTTAACCGCCATAATTCGTAACCTGCCAAGTGGCTGGTCCTATGACATCGATCCGATGAATCTGTTGTAATACGCTGTTGGCCTCGGGTATACTTTTAGGAATGACAAAAGACGACATTATTGCCCTGCCCAACCCGCACCTGCGTGAACGGTCTAAAAAGGTAGGGGTTATAAGCCCTGACGTAGCCAAACTCATCGAGGACATGAAGGCCGCTACGCTTGACTGGGAAGCCAGCCGGGAGCATGAAGTCGGCGTTGCTTTGGCTGCGATACAAGTCGATCAACCACTGAGAATTGTCGTAATTCGTAATGATTTTGACAACAAAGACGACCAATCATTTACCGTCTTCGTTAACCCGACCATCACCAAATATGAAGGTGTTATCGAAGAAGATTACGAAGGTTGCCTGAGCGTACCGGATATCTATGGTAAAGTCCCCCGCTACAACAAAGTCCGGGTTCGGGCTCAAGACGAAGTAGGCCGTGAATTCCGCGTGAGCGCCGAGGGCTTCCTGGCGCGCGTCCTGCAACACGAAATTGACCACACAAATGGTACTGTGTTTATCGACCACATCAAAGACAATAAAAACGCTTTCTTCCATCTTCAAGATGATGGGCATTTACAGGAGCTCGACTATGACAAAGACATCCGAACCAATTCTATTCTTTGGTAGCGGCCCGGTAGCGGCCGAAAGCCTGCGTCTCCTCAATGAAAACTTCACCATCGAGGGGGTCGTCACTAAACCGCGCGCCGCCCATCACAAAGGTGATGTCCCCGTCTTAACCCTGGCTGAAAAACTTGACCTGCCCATACAAACAGCGTCGACCATGGCCGAACTGGATGCATTGTTTGCTCAAAAACCCTTCACCAGCCGCCTGGCCATACTCATCGATTTCGGTATTATCGTATCGCAGGACGTTATCGACTACTTCCCTTTGGGTATTATTAACAGCCACTTCTCCCTGTTACCGGAGTGGCGTGGCGCCGATCCGATTACATTCTCAATCTTGAGTGGTCAGGAAAGTACCGGCGTCAGCCTTATGCTGGTTACCGCCGGCTTGGACGAGGGGCCAATACTCTCTATCAGCGAATATGCCCTTTCGCCAACCATCACAACGCCCGAACTAACCGATAACCTCGTCAAGCTCAGTGATGCCCTACTCACTAGCGCTATACCCCGTTATATTAGCGGCGACATTAAACCTGCCCCGCAGACTATTACCGGACGCAAAGAGTCGTACTCGCGTAAACTCAATAAAGATGACGGCCGCCTTGACTGGCAAAAGCCTGCCGCTGTATTAGAACGCGAAATTAGAGCATTCACCGAATGGCCAAAAAGCCGTACTAACTTTGGTACATTAGATGTTATTCTCACCCGCGCGCATGTTATTGATGCTTCCGGCAAGCCCGGCACTACAGCGATCATCGACAAACTTCCCATCGTCTACTGCGGCGCTCAAGCATTAGCTATCGACCTGCTTAAGCCAGCAGGTAAAAAAGAAATGACCGGCGAAGGGTTCCTCGCCGGCTATAAACAGCTGTTCCTGTAGCCTATTTTCTACCCTTGGGGTGCACCGATAGGCGGCTGACCGGACGCTTGCGCGTCGGACGGCGCTCCACCACCTTGTTGTAACGCAGCGGCGCTGGCGGCAACAATTTGCGGCGCTAATTGCTTGATTTCGGACTTCAGTTTTTCAAATTCTTCGGCAACGACGTCTTTGTAATTGGGGAAATTCGCTTCCAGCCACTTAAGGGCGCCACCCTCGTCGTTGCGGTCGATGAACTGTTCAAACTCGGTCAGTTGAGCGTCACTCATCTGCTCGGCCAGTTTCATGCCGACGCGCATCTCAAGCGTTTCATAAATATGAGCAAGAAATTTCTTCTTCTCGTCAGCTGGCAAAGTATCCAGACCTAGTTCTTTGAGTAAATCATCATCGAGTTTTATCATAGGGTATTCCTCTCTGCACTTATTCTACCATTCTTCAGGATCGTCGCAAGAAGCTAGCTACAGGCTACGGGTAACGGTTTCGCGGGTAAACAGCTCAAGCCGGTCGCCCTCTTGCAAGTCAACTTTAGAGGTCGACTTAAAGCTCAAACCGCACATATCACCTTCGAACACTTCTTTAGTGTCTTGCGGGCCGCGCTTCAGATTAGTGATTTCAACTTCGGCTATCTTTTCGTCGCCATGCATCACGCGAGCGAGCGCCGGAACAACGAGTTTGCCCTTGGTCACTTCGCCACCGCAAATAACTTCTGTTTTCGTTGTTTTAAATACAGCACGTACTACTAAACGACCGGTGTCAGTCTCGATGACTTCAGGTGCGAGTAATTTACTCAGGCCTTGTTTAACGTCATCTATGAGTTCGTAGATGATGTTGTAAATTCGAATGTCTACCTTATCACGCGCTGCTGTCCGCCTGACAGGAGTAGGTACTGTGACGTTAAAGCCGTAAATGATGGCACCACTGGAAATTGCAGTGTGGATGTCGTTGTCAGTAACAGAACCAACGCCGGAGCTTACGACACGTATCGCTACTTCGTCGGTATCCATAGCCTTGAGACTATCGATAACTGATGTCAGTGAACCTTGCACGTCCGCACGAACAATAATATTCAGTTCTTGGACTTTGTTGTTGCGATTGATCATGCGAATCAATTCGCCGCTTGTCATATCGCCGGTACCATTACTACTACGCTTTTGATCGTGCGATTGTTCAGCTAGAATACGAGCTACCTTCTCATCTTTTACAACAGTAAATTCATCGCCAAACTCAGGTGATGACTTAAAGCCAGTAATAATAACCGGGGTCGAAGGGCCGGCAGACTTGATCTGTGTGTTATCTGTTGTCTGTAAGGTACGAATTTTAGCATATGTTGTACCGCTAACAACAAAATCGCCAACTTTAAGAATGCCTTCTTCTACAAGCGCGTGCGCGATCGGCCCGCGGCCTTGCTCAACATGAGCTTCAATAACCAGCCCGGTTGCAGCGCCGTCAACTTCAGCTTTGTAGTCCTCGACATCGGCTACCAGTAGAATCATGTCGAGTAAATTATCGATACCAAGCTTAGTTTTTGCCGATACTTCAACAACGACTGTGTCACCGCCCCATTCTTCGACGAGTAATTCGTGCTCAGATAG
>DASYJQ010000196.1:0-1652 GCA_035996265.1 Saccharimonadales bacterium (SeqCode) | reverse complement strand
ACGAATTGCTCGCTGTTTCGAACCACTTTGGCGTGGCAGCCGGGCTGGCGGAGAGGGCGGAGTAATGATCCAGTTTAACCTTCTCCCCGACATCAAGATTCAGTACCTGCGGGCTAATCGTCAAAAGCATATCGTTATGCTGGCATCGGTTGTTGTTATTGGCGTGTCGGTTGCTGCGCTCGCCGTACTACTCGGTGTGGTTTATGGCGTCCAAAAGAAAACCATTGCCGATCTTAACAAAGACATTAAAGCTTCCAGCACTGAGTTGCAAAGCACGCCAGACCTGACTAAGATATTGACTGTCCAAAATCAATTGAAAGCCTTACCTGCGCTGCACGACGCCAAACCGGTCGCCACCCGTTTATTCGGTTACATTGGCCAAGCTACGCCGCCAAATGTTAATAATTCACGCATCCTGACTGATTTTGTGAGCAATACCATGAACGTGAGCGGTACCGCCGATTCACTCAACACCATCAACGTCTTCATCGACCGCCTAAAGGCTACGACGTATCACACCGACAGCGCCAACAAGACCGAAAAGAAAGCGTTTTCTGAAGTAACATTGTCCAGCTTTGGGCGCGACAGCAAGAGTGCTACATACACCGTCACGCTTAAGTACGATCCGATCATTTTTGCGGAAGCAGACAATGTAACCTTTACTATCGCATCCACCCCGGTAAAGACAACTGAAGGGGGCCAATAATATGGCACGCACAACAGCATTCACTAAGCGGTCGCTTATCGGCAAGGCTAACAGCTCGATGGTCATCGCGACCACGGTCGCCGCATTCGTATTGGTATTCAGCCTGGTTGCAGGCAAGTCATTAGTCAGTCAAATGGGCTACCAAAACCGCGTTGTAGACGCCAAGAAAACGGCGCACAAGCACCTTATGGACGATTTGAGCGCCCGCAATACACTGCAAGACTCCTATAACAGTTTTACCGCTCAGAACCCTAACGTACTCGGCGGCGACGCCAAAAGTACCACCACCGGCAAAGACGGTGACAACGCCAAGATCGTACTTGATGCGCTACCCAGCCGTTACGACTTCCCGGCGCTTACCACTAGCCTTGAAAAACTTATTAACGATCAGAACCTCAAGATCATGAGTATTAGCGGTACCGACGAAGAAGCCCTGCAGGCCGCAAACGCCACCAGTCCGAACCCCGAACCAATTGCCATGCCGTTCCAGATCCAAGTCAGCGGTTCGTACCAATCAATCCAAAACCTGGTTGATGTCGTTCAGCGCTCCACGCGCCCGTTCCAGATCCAGACAATGGAGCTCAGTGGCGATCCAAGTGATATGATCGCCCGCATTGCTGCCCAGACGTACTATCAGCCAGAGAAAAACCTTAATATTACGACAAAGGTAGTCAAATGAAACAGAAAGACTTAGCGCTCATTGCCGTAATGGTAATTATTGGCGGCGCGATTTCACTGGTGGTTTCAAATGTCATTTTTTCATCGCCCAAGAGCAAGAAACAGTCTGCTGAAGTTGTCGATGTCATTACACCGGACTTTTCGGCACCACCATCTAAATACTTCAACAGCAATGCTATTAATCCGGCGCAGCCAATTACCCTTGGTACCGACAGCAAACCATAGAAAGGCGCGGGCATAGGCAATGAGCGTTCTATCTACCGCCGCC
>DASYJQ010000195.1:0-10663 GCA_035996265.1 Saccharimonadales bacterium (SeqCode) | reverse complement strand
GAAAACAACATGACAATCGTATTTCGCCACGTGCAAACTTATTTTGTTGACCGCAATTATAATGAAGACTTAACGCCCTGGCAAGTAGAATTCATAACAACTATTCACACACGCTGGTAGGGCCGGTGGATTTCCCCTCTGATGCGTCAGAGGTGACTTGGTCTTCAGTGTTGTTGCATATTTTACCCTGCGGTAAGCGGTGCGCCATGACGTCGCCGCGCCGATTTTGATGGAAAGTATTACCATAAACGTTATTGTTGATACCGTCAGCTGCAGTATCGCCGCCCAGCCGTACGGCTGCGCCAACCGTATCAAAAACCTGATTATAGCGGAAGGTATTATTGTTGCCGCGAGCGTCAAAACCGCCGGACTCCGGGTCGCTCTGCTTAGTGCATGTGTTGTACTCGACCAGATTATTGGTAGCTGCCTCTTTAATGTCGACGCATTCGTTGCCGTTGGTCTCGATGGTGTTGTTGTGGATGTAATTATCCCGCGATTGGTCTGGTCTGGCGTCGGGATTTTTGCCGTCCTTACGCTGCTCCGGGGCAGTTCCGATATATATTCCTTCACCGTTCTTGCCGGGATCATGCAGGCGGAAGTCGTATATGCCACAATTACGGATAGTGGAGTTGCTGACCTCGTTGTGCCGGGCAAAATAACGCAAACGGACGCATTCGCCGCCGGCGTTCTCGATTAGCATGTTATCGATCTTAAGATGTTCCACACCTTTGCCCGGACTTTGGCCGATAGCGTATACCAATTTATCGCGGAAATCTTTCTTTTCGGCGCCCGGCCCGACCTGGCCGTTAATATGAAAACCGCTCAAGGTTATGTAGCTGTGATGTATATCAACGATGTGGCTATTGCTGCCGTGTAGCACCGCCTGCCGGCTACCTTTAAGAATAATTGGCGCGCCTTTAAAACCGGAACGTACCGTCGTGATACTTTCGTGATAATCACCGTCGGCCAGCAACACCGTGTCGCCGGGTTGAGCCCGGCCGAGGGCTTTCTGGATACTATGCAAGGGCTTGTTAGTATCTTTGCCAGTTTGGGAGTCGTCGCCCCGCGTGCTGACATAATAGGTCGTACGATGGATAAAGGCCGCTTTGACAACCGGTATTTGACGGCCGAAGGCAAGCGCAATAATAAGGATACAAACCGCAAGAACCGCGATGGCGGCCAGCCGCGGTTTTTCGGCGCGCAAGCGGAGAAGTAGAGGGGGAACTTGCATGACCCGTATAGTAACAGAGTTTCGTGGCCTGCCAAGTAGAAAATCACCGGAGCGCCAAAAAAAGTAGTGCGACACCGCTAAACGTATTACAATCAGAGGCGATGAACCCAGCCGGAATTATCAGGAAGATCGATCGCTGGCAACAAAAACACCCTGTTGTCGCACTGCCATATGCACTGTTCAAAAAGTATGGCGAAGACAGCGGTGGTTTCCATGCGGCGCTGCTGACGTATTACGGATTTTTGTCATTGTTCCCGTTGTTGCTGGTGCTGGTAACGATCCTGCAATTATGGTTCCGCAACGACACCGCCTTTCAACAACAGATAAGTACTAGTGTCGGGCATTTCTTCCCCTTGCTTGGCGACCAGCTGCAACACAATATCCACGGTATACGCGGCGCCGGCATCGGACTGGTAATTGGTATATTGTTCACTTTGTACGGCGCCCGCGGGGCGGCTGACGCCTTTCGGTTTGCCGTCGATAATATGTGGCAGATCCCCAAGAACAAACGCGCAGGTTTCCCTAAAAATATCATGCACAGCCTGGCGATTATGGCCGCAGGGACGGCGGGCTTCGGGGCGACAGTGGCGATCTCGGCGTTTAGCGCCGACCTGGGGCGCGCCCAGTGGACAAAAATCCTGGCTAACGTCCTGGGGTTTGCCATCGTAACACTAGTACTGGGCTACACCATACGCATCGCCACCGGCGGCCGGTTGCGGCTGCGTTATATGCTCTTAGGCGCCGGCATAGCGGCCACGCTTATTCAACTGCTGTTGAGTTTTGGCGGCATTCTGGTCGCCCACCAGCTCCATAACCTCAGCGCCGTATATGGCACGTTTGCCGTGGTGTTGGGTATGCTGTTCTGGATCTACTTACTATCCCAGATTGTACTACTGGGCGTGGAAGTCGACACCGTGCGTCATTTTAAACTGTACCCGCGTTCGATTACCGGCGGCACGCTGCAGACCGAAGCCGACCGGTACGCCTACAGGCTGTACGCCAAGACCGAAAAATACGTTCCTAACGAAACAATAAAAGCTAAATTTAAACGCTAGCCGGCGGTATCCAGACTACGCTCCAACTTCCATGCCTCGTTATACGTGCAGCCGATGTACCGGCAAATCGAGCGTCCAAGTTGTAGTACAATGCACATATGTTCAGCCGGCCGGCATCGCCGGATACACCTTCGCCGGCCATGCCCTATAAAAATTTACACGTAAGGGGTTATCGTGGCCATAAATGCCAACCGAGAGATCAAAAAATTTAAAACAGCCGAGGATAAGGCTGCGGATAAAATCACCAGCTTCGCCGGAACGATGAGTTTTGTATACATTCATTCGGTCTGGTTCGGCGTCTGGGTACTCATTAACCTGGGGTTGCTAGGGGCGGGTTTGAAGTTTGATGCATTTCCATTCGGTTTGCTTACACTGATCGTATCGCTGGAGGCAATCTTCTTGTCCACCTTCGTGATGATTTCCCAGAACAGGCAAGCCAATGCCGCCGAAATTCGTTCCGAACTCGACTACCAAACGGACGTTAAAGCCGAAAGGGAAATCGACATCATAATGAAGACCATGCAGCGGATTGCTGAAAAACAGGGTGTTGAGATCGACGACCTTTTGACAGAACTCGAAACGGCCCGTAAATTGCCCGGTGTCAGCCGGTAGATCTTCCCGCCAAGTACGGCTACACCGCGCGCCAAGCAATCTATACCGTAGACATGACTTGCCAAATATTATAGGATACCTCCAATGAAAGTAACCAAAGCGATCATCGCTACCGGCGGGTTTGGTACCCGCCTGGGCGTCGCAGCCATATCAACTGAAAAATGCATGGCTTTAGTCGATGGCAAGCCGGTGCTGCAATATGTTGTCGAAGACTGCGTGGCAGCCGGTATTGAGGATATAACGTTTATTGTAGGCAGCATGTCCCACCAAACACGCACGCATTTTGGCGGCAACCCTGGCTTTGAGGAATATTTAGCCGCTAAGGGTAAAACTGACCTGCTTGCTGAAGCCAAACGGGTGCGTACCATGGCCAACTACACATTCGTAGAACAGCGGCCCGACCATCCCTACGGTACGTCTGTGCCATTGT
Organism: Saccharimonadales bacterium (SeqCode); assembly: GCA_035996265.1. Lineage (GTDB taxonomy): Bacteria > Patescibacteriota > Saccharimonadia > Saccharimonadales > UBA4665 > PMNU01. The sequence goes on along the minus strand of DASYJQ010000195.1, from coordinate 7,335 downwards.
GGCTGGCCCGCGCCGCTATTCCCGCAAGCAGGGAAAAATTCCTGTACTTATTTGGCGACCAGCTGTACCACCACAGCGACGGCACATCGGAAGCCGCTAACCTTATCGAACGCACAGCCCGGGCCGGTACGCATGCCGGCATGCTCGCCATGGAAGTACCGCCTGAAACTATTGATCGGTACGGCATCGTAACGACCCGGCCGTTGCTGGCGCGTGACGGTACGCCCATCATGGATCAAATTATAGAAAAGCCGGCCGTCGGCAGCGTCAATTCTAATCGCAACAACGGTAGTTTCTTCCTGCTGAACCGTGACGTCCTTTCTTCGCTGGAAGCCAACATCATGCAGCCGCCGGAGGGTTCACCGGAGCACTACTTTACTGATGTCATGAACACCTACGCCGCTGACGGTAATTCCGTTGCTGTTATAGAGCCTACCGGCACCTACTTGGATTGTGGCAACAAGGACGCCTTACTGATCGCCAACAACTTCGTCGCGGCCGTCAACGCCGCCGCTTAATCTAGATCTTTTCATAAAAAACGAGCTTGTACATGTCCGGGTCGCGGACGACAAACTCGCGATTCCCCCAGGGCCAATCGCGCGGCTCGGTGGAGGTGACGATGTCTTTATCGAGCAGCGAGCGGTAATAGGCATCAATTTTGTTGACTGCTATATATATGAATAGGCCGGCGCCCTTGGGCTCGGCGAGCGATTCCCGGCGAAAGTACGGCCCCGGCACAGCGTTCTTATCGTGGAAATGCAATTCAAAATGGCCGATCGACACGGCCGCAAACTCTTTAGTAACTTCCTTGGTCACAAAGCCAAGCGTCTTATAAAACGCTGCGCTTTTTTTGACATCCGTGACGTAAAACATCAAAGAATCAATACCCTTCAGGTAGTTCATATGTGCCAATATAGCACATTTTGCCGATTGTCAATGTGATACTATCGACATTGACACGATTTTGGCACAACTATGTAGCTTTTAAAGTGTGCCTCTGTATAATCAAAGCATGAGCAATTCTACATCTAAAAACCGCGTGCTAATTGTGGGCGGCGGTTTTGCCGGCACCAAGGCAGCACTAGAACTATCGAAAGTACCTAATTGTGCGGTTACGCTGCTAAGCAATCACAGCCACTTCCGCTACTACCCGGCATTGTACCACGCCGCCACCGGGGGTAAGCGGGCAGGGGCGCGAATCCGGCTGGAAAATATCCTCCAGAATACTGACGTCAAGTTTGTACGCGACACCGCCACAAAACTAAACCGCGATAAAAAAGAAGTCATCACCGAGAGCGGCAAAACGCTGCACTACGACCAATTACTGTTAGCTCTGGGCAACGTCACTAACTACTTCGGCATCAAAGGCTTGCCGGAATACTCCTATGGCATTAAATCCAGCGAAGAGGCCGAGCGCTTCAAAAAGCACCTGCACGAACAGTTCATCGAAAATGGCTGCCCGGACTTAAACTATGTCATTGTCGGCGGCGGCCCGACCGGTATCGAATTAGCCGGCGCTTTGCCGGGTTACCTGAACCAAATCATGAAAAAACATGGTGTTAAAGAATGTAAGTTACATATCGAGATAGTCGAGGCGGCGGCGCAACTGCTACCACGCATGCCCAAGGATGTGTCGGCAGCTATTGCTAAACGCCTCGAACACCTCGGCATAACTGTCATGCTGGGTACTGCCGTACAGGGCGAAACCCCCGACATGCTCATGGCCGGAGACAAGCCGCTTAAAAGCCACACCGTGGTATGGACGGCCGGGGTCACCACCCACCCGTTCTTTAAAGACAATAATTTCAAGCTTACTGACCGCGGCAAGGTGGAAGTTGACGAATACCTACAAGCCGAGCCGGACATTTTTGTACTTGGCGACAACGCCAACACGCAGTTTAGCGGCATGGCGCAAACAGCCCTCTATGACGGTCATTTTGTAGCGCACAATATCAAACGCCAACAAGACGGAGCCATACCGGAAGCCTACGTACCGAGCCAACCTATATCGGTAATCCCGGTCGGCAAAAACTGGGCGGCGGTGCAATGGGGCAAGCAACACTTTAACGGATACATTGGTTGGATTCTGCGGGCATTTGCTGACCTGATCGGCTTCCACGACCTGGAATCATGGCCCAAAGCCGGCGAGCAATGGTTGACTTCGATGCGCGAAGAAGAGCTCGATTGCCCGGATTGCGACAAAAAGAAACCATAGCGGGACAGGGGGTTGGCATGCGTCATATTGAAATGTTCAGCGCGGCAATCATCGGTACCAGCGGGAAATTATTCCAGCCCGGCGCCAAGACAGAACTGGCCTTTTTTGGCCGCACCTATACCGGCCGCATTGCCGTGCTCGACGGCCAATTAGCCGAACCATGCTATAGCGCGCGGCGCATGGGCTTAGTCGTCGTCCGGGAACGGATTGGCGACCCCAATGCGTATATTGACCGCCTGCCGCTTTACTGCACGCTGCGCAACGAAAACGGCGGCCGGAGTATGTGGCTCGGGGGGCATGAAGGTAATATGGAAGAAGGCATATTGGAATTGAATGTCGGCTGCGCTGCTTTTAAAGGCTACGACATCGTGCCGGTGGAACCGCCTGACACGTTGGCTGCCCATGGCATGGCCGTTGCCTATGCCAACACTCCTATCGAAACCATGCTAGCAGGCGCAGCGTCCGAGGTAGCTATGCCCTCTACGGCCGCCGTATAACGTATAGATGTGTTGCTGGCAACAATATGCTATCGTTAAATTACTAACCGGAGGATACCTATGGGGCCACGCGAATTTCTTACCTATGTACGCGAACAGCAGGACCGGCGGCCGAACGCATGGGTAGTAGCAATCGGCGGCGCCAAGGTGGGTTATCTAGCGCTTTTAGTGGATATGGTACGGGGCGATTATACCGTACTCGGTACGCCTACGCAGGACCCGCATGATGCGGCCGTTAACAAGCCGTACAGTTTCAGCGGCAGAGGCAAGCGCGTTGACAGGAGCGGGCGGTATGCTGACCTCGAAGGGCATTCGTGGGGCTGGGTGCACGTGCGGACCAACGACGTAACCGTATCGATACCGGGAAACACCCACGACGGTCTCGGCCCTAAGTTCGACGACGGCTGGCCCGACCCCAACCTCTCCATGGAATATCGCCATCCTGAAATGGTGGACTATCCAGACGGGCAAATAGCACAAGCCGAAGCCGCCGAAGCGGCAGACACTGCAAATCCTCCGACAGATACCGTACAATAAGAGAGCTATGGGGAAATACGATGATGCCATTGCGGGCTTAAATACTCCGCAGCGCGAGGCCGTCACGACAGTGACCGGGCCGGTGCTGGTAGTGGCCGGGCCGGGCACTGGCAAGACGCAATTATTAAGCGTCCGTGTCGGCAACATTTTACAGACCGACCCCGGCATGCTGCCAAGCAACATACTGTGTCTGACATTTACCGATTCCGCGGCCGCCAACCTGCGCGAACGGTTGATTGAGAAAATCGGGCTAGGACAGGCCGCCTACCAGGTAGCCATTCATACCTTTAATTCCTTCGGCTCATGGATTATGAGCACCTACCCGGAATACTTTTTTGCCTGGCGCGAAGCTGCTACAGCCGATGAGCTGACCAGCTACCGCATTATCGAATCGTTATTAGAAGCTTTACCCGGCGACCACCCACTGGCCGGGCAGGGCTTTGACGATTCATTTTTTGCCCTCAAGCAAATCCAGAATTTTATCGGCGACTGCAAACGCGCCAATATTTCACCAACCGACGCCAAAGCCATACTGGACGCTAACCAAGCCACCTACCAGTTGTTTGCGCCGATTATTAACAACCACTGGCCGGCCAAAATGACCAAAGACGGCTTGGGCGCGATAGCCGAATGCATTGCAGCGCTGGATGCCGCCCCGGTACCGGCCGTTAAAGCCGCCGACATCACCGACCTGGCTGACTTGTTGCTGCAAGACCTGCATGCCGCAGCCGCCGAATCCGACACGTTGGAAGGCGCCGCCAAGACCAAACCGTTCACCGCTTTTAAAAACGACTGGCTGGAGCTGGACGCCGGCAAGCGCTGGGTATTTAAGGCCGCCAAGCACTACGAACGCCTGCGCGCGGCGGCCGATATATATGAGCAGTACCAGCAAAAACTCGCCGAGCAAGGGCTAGTGGACTTTAACGACCAAATCGTCACCGTGTTGGCCGCCCTGGAACAGTACGAGGAGCTGCGTCTCAACCTGCAGGAGCGCTTCCAGTACATCATGATCGACGAATACCAGGACACCAACCGCGCCCAGCTTCAAATGGCGCGCTTTTTGACCGACGCCGCCGTCCATGAGGGCCGGCCCAATATACTCGTTGTGGGCGACGACGACCAGGCCATCTATCGTTTCCAGGGCGCCGACATGAGCAACATCGGCGCGTTCGAGGAAGCCTACCGCGACCCGCGCATTATCCGCCTTGACCAAAACTACCGTTCCAACGAAGACGTCATCGCCAAGGCCCGCAGCATCAGCACACAAATTGCCCTGAGCTTGGAAAAATTAAAAGGCATTAGCAAAGCGTTGGGTATCAACGTCGGCAAAAAAGGCGTGGGCACTGCACTGCACGAATTTGAGCACGAGACCCAGCATTACGCCTGGGTCGCCGCCGAAATTAAACGGCAGCTAGACAAGGGCGAAACCAACGGCCGCGAAATTGCCGTGCTGGCCCGCCAGCGTAGCCAGCTCGACGCCTTAGTGCCGTACCTGCGCGACCAAGGCGTACCAATCGATTATGAACGCCGCGAAAATGTATTGGAACAAGAGCATGTCATGGCACTTCTTAGTATCGCCCGGGTCGTACAAAGCCTGGCCGGGCAGCGTCTCGACGCGGCTAACGACGTTTTGCCCGAAGTCCTCAGCCACCCGATGTGGGGCATCGCACCAGCTGACCTCTGGCACATTTCGCGCACGGCCTACGCCAACAAACAATTTTGGCTGGACGTCATTTTTGAACAAGAAGGCACGCCGGCACGTGCCGTCGCCGACTTCTTATTCAGCCTCAGCCAGCGGGTTGCCGGCGCGCCATTGGAACACATACTGGACGCCTTGATCGGCCTCAGCGAACAAACAGGTTCCGAAGACTTTATATCACCGTTCAAGACATACTACTTTGGAGAAGATTTGTTCAACGAACGACCGGCTCAATATCTGACGCTGCTATCGCACCTGGCTTGCTTGCGCCGCCACTTGCGCAACTACCAACAAGGGACTAAGCGCATGCTGCAGCTACATGACCTCATCCAATTTGTCGACGCCTACCAACGCGCCGGCCTGAGCATGACCGATACCGCCGCCCACCGCGAGGACGCTCAAGCCGTCCGGCTGATGACCGCCCACAAAGCTAAAGGCCAGGAGTTCGACACGGTATTCGTCATTGGCGCCGGTAACGATGTGTGGGGCAAAACCAGCGGCGGCAACCGCCAGCGGTTCAGCTACCCGCGCAACTTGCGGGAAATCCGCCCCAGCGAAAACGACGCCGATGATTCGCTGCGCCTACTATTCGTGGCCATGACCCGCGCCCGCCAAAACCTGCATATCTGCTACTTTAAACGCACCGAGGACGGCAAATCGTCGCAGCCATTCGCGCCGTTACTGGCCATGGGCCTGGAAGCCGACACGCCGGAATCGCCGATGGACGCTGCCGCGCTGGCCAAACAATACGAGCAGCGCTGGCTGGCCCGCCACGCCGGCGTCGAACAGGCCGGCAAGCAGGCTTTGCTCGCTGACCGCCTGGAACGCTACCAGCTAAGCGCTACCCACTTCAACAATTATCTGGACGTTACGCGCGGCGGTCCGCTGTTCTTTTTGACGCAAAACTTATTACATTTTCCCAGCAGCTTAAGCCCCCAAGCCTGTTATGGCATTATTGTGCATGACATTATCCGCCGCGCCCACGAAATGGTACGAGCCGGACAGCACCCTGATATTCCGGCGCTTGTGGCCATGTTCACCGCCAAGATGGCCGAACAAGCCATGAGCGAACACGACCGCGTACAATTGACCCGCCGCGGGCAGGAGCACCTCCAGAGCTTCCTGACGCAGGCTGTGCCGGACTTTACGCCTGGGCAACGCGTTGAGGTCGACTTCAACAAAAGCGGCGTTGTCATCGGCGATGCGCGCCTCACCGGCTCTTTAGATATGATGGACTTTGACCCGGCCGCGCGTATTATAACCGTCACCGACTACAAGACCGGCAAACCCTTTAGTAAATGGGACCTGCCGGCCAGCAGCGGCGAACACATGCGCATTAAAGCGCACCGTTACCGCCAACAATTACTGTTTTATAAGCTTTTAGTAGACGACTCCAGTGAATGGGGCAGTACCGGCTGGCATGCCAGCCATGGCGTGCTACGCTTTATCGACCCCGACGAATACGGCAAGCTGCGGCAGATTGGCTTAGCCTATGAGCCAGAGGAGCTGGAACGGACCAAACGGCTTGTTAGCGCTGTTTGGAAGCGCATTATGGCCCTTGATTTTCCGGACGTCAGCGCCCAATACTCACCGGACCTGGAGGGAATTGTAAAATTCGAGTCCGATCTACTTGCATGAGAATAAAGCTCACTTTATAATAGTCTCCTGGTAAGCATAAGCGAAAAGGGAGCAATTACTCGCGTTTTGAGATGAGAGCGTTGTGGCTTTGGTGAGCCAGCCTCAAGGCTTTGATACTAGCGTGGAAAAAATACAGTAGTAATCAGTACAGAGTGTTCGGGTGGACACATGACGACGTATGGAAATACCGTACGTTTTTTAATTGCGCCTCCCGCCACTAATTGCAAAAAACACAACAGCTAATACTTTGAGCGGCGTATTGATTTTTAGGGGGAACTTTTTATATTGTTCCCGCAGACAGCCAAATAGATTAATACAGCGGCTCGTGATAGGGGATGGTTTATTTAGTATGTCTCGACTTCCGACACCTGGCAGCGATGATGATTCCTGGGGCGAAATCCTCAATGATTTTTTGCGCGTCGAACACAATAAAGACGGCACGTTAAAAATAGTCGACAGCCTGGCGGCAAAAATCGCAGTCGGCGGCGATATTGGCGGCACGGCAGCTGAGCCGCGCGTCACTAAAGTACATCTCGACGGTCCGCTGCCAATCAACCAGGGCGGTACGGGCGCCGCAACGCAACTGTTCACCATACCGCGCGGCCCCTGGCAAACACAGGTCTCCTACCAGCTTAGCGACACGGTCACCCAGTACGGAGCGAGCTGGCGCTGCCTGGCCGCGCATACCGCCGGCACGAGCATGCAAGACCAAATCAACAGTGGTTACTGGGAACAGAATTCGTCGCGCA
>DASYJQ010000194.1:0-2185 GCA_035996265.1 Saccharimonadales bacterium (SeqCode) | reverse complement strand
ATCACCGGCGGCATGGGTACTGAACTGTTCATGAAGAAATTCAGGCGTGTTACCTAGGCTCCTATTGGAAGGCCTGCATACCATAACCAAAGCCATGCGCCTCCAGGCGCTCCAAAAATAGTTGTATCGTTTTTGTCGAAGCTCCGGCAAACAAACGGATGCAATTAAAGTTGTCCTCGACATCGGTAGGGGTGTCGTACGGCTTTGGCCAAGCATCAGTCAGTACAATGCCGTACGATAAACACTGCCTTAAAAAGGCCTTTACTCCATCGTTTTTTTCTGCAAAATGCTCCGGTATAGAAAATAGGATAAAATTCGTGCAATCGCCGATAAATATGTCTCGTTCCGGGTACCCAAACTTTTCGATGAGAGCACTTTGGATCATCTGCTTGTTGTCCATAATTTCTTGGCTTCGGGCAGAAAGGAAGTTGGAAGGTTCAGTGGACTTAAGCCACTCACCGAGAGCGTACTGCATTACACCGCCGTAGTTATAGATATGCTGTGTCCGATATACATTCACGAAACGGTCAAGAAGCTTGGGTGCGGCAGTAAGCGCCCCTATACCCCAGCCATTTATCCCGAACTGCTTGCCGAACGAGCGGACAGCCATCCACGGCGCCGTATAATTAGGGTAGTTCTGTAACTCTTCTAAAAGTATCCTTAGCGAAGACGTCGGCTTAACGTCGGGATGGCAGACGCCGTAATGCGCGTCGTCGATGAGTAAGGCAAGAGAATTTTCTAGCGCCAGCTTGATAAGCTGCCGTACGAGTGTCTCGGGCCAGTTAACCGATGTAGGATTGTGCTGGGCGTTTATTACTAGCAACGCCTTGCGCGCAGCGGGGTTCGCTACAGCCTGTTCAAAAGATGTGATCTCAGGGTGAAAAGCCTTCTCTTTTTCGAGTTGTACGTAACTAATCTTGTAACTCAAACTTCCGAATACCCCAGGATAGTCCCAACCCGGGGCGGTTGTTATAACCTCTCCGGCGCCATCAAAATATTCGTGCAAGAGCAGCCTGCCAAAATCGTACATTGCATTTCGTGTGCCAGTCCACGAAGCGGCAATTTCGTAATCAACCCCAAGCGTAGCAACTTTCGCCAGCTTATGACTATCTTCTATGTATTTTCCGACAAGCTGGCGAAATTCTGGCAACCCATACATAGAGAGTTGGTAACCATGCGCATACAAAGGGGCTTTACCCATACTCTTACGCAACGCTTCAGGAGTATGCTCCCAGGTTTCACCAAGGCTCAAAAATAAGGGCTCACCATAGGGGCTGCCATCACTGATGTATCGTTTGAGCTCTGCTACCTCTTGTAAACGGTTAGGCACAACAGTGTCGAACAAAAGGGTGCGTAGTGTATCTTCCATGGTATCCATTACCTTACCGCAGAATCGGTAATTATTACCTTACCATTATCAGCATCCAGCTCAGCAGATACGCCAAGCGGCATAGTAAGCATTGGGCCAGTATGCCCGCAATCTATATTGGCGACCGTGGGTAGGCCGTAGCGTGTGGCGAACTCGGAAAGAATGGTATCCAGCGGACGTACTTCATCATCTTCAAGCTGATACGAACGGCCATATATAAGGCCGGCAATTTTGTCAAAGATACCAAGCTGCTCCAAATACGTCAGATTCCGCTCAATGCTGTCCGTGCTGCCGCCCATTTCTTCGAGAAACAAAATACTACCCTTAAAATCTGGCATATAATCGGTGCCGCCGAGCATAGTTAAAGTCTCAAGGTTCCCGCCTAGTAGCACACCCTTTACCCGGCCGCCGTAAATGACATGCGGTGGGCTCGCGGGCTTCATACGCCTCGGCCGATCGTCTTCCTTCTCCCACCATAGGTTTTCGTCGCTGAAGTCGGACGGGGACGGCAAGAGGCCGGCCGGCAGTGCATCACAAAGGACATGCTTGAATTGTTCCACGGTAAAAGGCAGCGGCCCACCGTACTCACCAAATGAAGGGAGAACAGTCGGTCCGTTAAACGTCACTAGGTGTGCTTTCGCAGTAATTGCTACATTTAAAGCTGTTATATCGCTGTATCCGCAAAATATTTTAGGATTTTTCTCTATACTTTCGTAATCAAGCAGACGCAAAAGCGAATTGGCGTTATACCCCCCGGTCGAGGAGAGTATCGCATGTATCGCTGGGTCTTTGAAAAAAGCGTTAATATCGTCTGCT
>DASYJQ010000193.1:0-3008 GCA_035996265.1 Saccharimonadales bacterium (SeqCode) | reverse complement strand
GCCTTGCAGGGCTGCAACTTTCACTTTATAGGTCGTGCCAGGGGTTAGCCCCAGTACGGTTACGCCGCTGGCCCCGCCCCAGGCAGCATAGGGCTGGTAGTTGGCGACCGCGAATGTGCTGGCAATTGTTAAATCACTCTTAACGTAATTGGTCGTTACAAAGTTATCGCTGCTGATGGCGATGGCATATTTGGTATCGCTGGGGAACGTACTACTATTAATGACGATCTGGAGCCGGTCATAACTGCTATCCGGGTTGGTAAACGCCGGCGTCGGTGGCACCGGGACGGTCGACGACGACTGAATGCCCGGCGGTAGCGTGTAATTAGTACTGGTGAGCGTCCCGCCACTACTGTTGGCGGTGCCCCGAAGGCTGTAATTGGTGCTGGTGCTACCACTAGAGCCGCTGCCAAAATCGTATGATTTAAGCGTGTAATTAGTGCTGCTTGGCACGGCAGCCAGCAGCGATAGAACCATTACCTTCCACATAGCAATAACTATACCATGAGAACTATGCAGGCCTATGTAATGTGAGTAATCGCTCAATGTTAGTTTTTGGGCGTGGTGCTCGCCGGCGCAGGCGGCGTGAGCACTGATTGGACCAGCGCTTTAATCTCGCTAAAGTCATCGACGCCTTGGCGCGGGATAAGGGCGCTTTGCCCGGTGCGGGTGCGATAGTTACTGAGCAGGTTTATGCCGCCGACGTCGTTCAGGCTCATTGATTTGATGCTGCTGTCGGGGATTTTTTTGCCAATGTCAAAGGCCCGGCGGACTTCACCCAGCGTTAGGTCGGTATGAATGTTATTGCCGAGGGCGTCGAATATCTCGCCCAGTTTTACCGGGTTGACTAGCGTGCCTGCCGATGTTGCTTTGTCTTTAAGGCCAACAAGGATGAGCTGCTGGTTTTTAGTGCGCTGGAAGTCGCTCGTGCCATAGCCGTAGGCGCCGTAAGCGTCACCGCGGGCCCGGGCCAGCGCCAGCGCCTGCGTGCCGTTAATTTTGCTCACGCCATTTGGTAGTTTGACGAGTGGCTGGCGATTGTTGTTAAGATCCGGGCTCGGGTCGTATAAGCCGCGCGAGTCGGAGCTGGCGATGTTGACGTTGATACCGCCAACGGCATTAACGGCATCGCGCACGGCCGCATAATCAACCAGGGCATAGTAATGCAACGGCAAGCCAAAATGCTCAGAGACAGTTTTTTCGAGCAGCCCCATGCCGCCGGACGGATAGCCGTCCTCGCTGAAGTGGCCGTTTTCGCCATCCTGGTAGGCTTCGTTGATTTTGGCGTAGCCGTAACCGGGTATGTCGACGTATAGGTCGCGCGGCACGCTGAGCATAAAGGCGGTGTTGCTCTTGGTGTTGATACTGACGATCATGATCGAGTCGGTCAGGTTGGCGCCGCCATGCCCGGCGTCGTCGGCGGAGTTGCCGGCTAACAGGATGTTAACGTGGCCCTCGTCTTCGCCTTTCAACTTAGTCTTGTGGAACAAGCTGAACACTCCGTTCCAGCCAAAGACTTTTACCTCGTTAGCTACCAGTTTCCAGCCCACCCAGCCGCCGGCAAAGATGCCCAGCAACAGGATAACGGCAATAAACCACAGGATAATTTTTTTCCACCGCTTCTTCGGTTTTTCCTCGATTGGTTCAGGTGTTTTCAAGGGCGTGTCTCCTTTAGGAATGGGCTGGTAGGCATAGCCGCTCAGCGAGCGGTTTAAATCTAACAGATTGTCGGGCTGCTCGTGGCGGGCGTCGCGCTCAGATGTCTGGTGTTTTTTGCGCATCATTATATTATATGATTTTTTCTGGAGATTGTCCCTAATTAGCAGTATCGGTTATGCGGAAGATTTCGCCGCTGTTGCCGTCGGCGTAGAAGAGCTCGCCGGCAGTATCCTGCCCGAATGTGCTGATACTGTTGCCGGATGCCGTTACTACCGGTTGCTGCCACTGTCCGCCCTGCTTGCTTGTATACATGATATCGCCGCTGCAGTAGTCGGCGTAGAAGTATTTGCCGGCCAATGACGGTTCGGCCGATCCGCGGTAGACGTAACCGCCGGTTATGGAGCAGCGCTTGTTGTCGTGGGTGTATTCCAGGACCGGCTTAACGTATTGGCCGGCTGCTTTGCAACCGGCAGCATTGAACTCGTGTAAGCCTTCGTAGCAGCGCCAGCCGTAGTTTTCGCCGCCCTTGCTGCCGGCGCTTTGAACATCAAGTTCTTCATATTTATCCTGGCCGACGTCGGCAATGTAGAGGTCTTTGGTTTTGCTGTCAAAGCTGAAGCGCCACGGGTTGCGTAGGCCGTAGGCCCATATTTCGGGCTTGGCTGCCGCGGTATGAACGAAGGGGTTGGTGGCCGGTACGCTGTACGGGTCGCCGTGGTCGACGTCGATACGCAGGATTTTACCGAACCAGTTAGTAAGGTCCTGGCCGTGGTTGCCGGGGTCACCGGCACTGCCGCCGTCGCCAATGGCAATATATAGGTAGCCATCGGCGCCGAACTGCAATTGTCCGCCTTTGTGATTCGGATAGGACTGCTGCAACGTGAGCAAGATTTTTTCGCTGGCGGGGTTAGCGACATTGGTCGCCGGGTCCATGGTATAGCGCGCGACCACCGATTGTTTAGCGGTATTAATGTAGTAGACATAAAAGTAGTGGTTGTCCGGGTATTTTGGATGGAATGCTAAGCCGAGCAGCCCCATTTCCCCGCTGTTCAATACTTTGTTGGTGATATCAAGCTGCGGCGAGCTGACCACGCCCTTGTTGCTTACCGCGCGGATGGTACCGGCCCGTTCAGTGACGAAGATCCGGGCATCGTCCAATGCGCCGGTCGCGGCGATGCTCGTCGGAGTTGCTAAACCTTTGGCGTATGAGACGGGGGTGATATGCGGCGTCTTGTAAGAACGGTTTATTGGTGGCGGCCCAAATGAGGTTGCCGGTGTGGTTTTATGCGGATGCACGAACGACCAGGTGATGAGTCCGGCAACAACTGCGGCTTCTACACCGACAATAA
>DASYJQ010000192.1:0-3691 GCA_035996265.1 Saccharimonadales bacterium (SeqCode) | reverse complement strand
ATGCTCGGCGACCTCGGTCTCTAGCCCTCGAAGTTACTGAAGCCGCTTACGGCTCGCGGCGGTGACGGCCTTCAGCAGCGCGGTGCGTACCAACGGCGCGATGAAGACCGCCCACTGCAGTTGTGGCTGCCTGCTCAGGGCCGCTGAACGGGACAAAGTTAGGGTTCGGAACAAAGGTGTGCGCCTCCTGGTCAATATAGCCTTCTATGAACCGCGCCGGTATCCGAAAGCGATCTTTATCAGGACCCCATACTTCTACGTATTCGCTTGGCCGTCCCAAGTCGGAGTTAGCTTGAGGATGGCGCTCCGTACCGTCAGGGCTCATGCCGCTGGGGCGACTAAAAGGGAAGCTCATTACAACCTTTGCGGTAAAGGGGCGGTAGATGCCTCCTTTGCGGTACTGACAATCAAGGAGCATCTTATTGATGAGGTCTTGCGGCCCTTGGCCTTCAGGGCCTTCCAACATGTGGGTAGTGACCCACAGCGCCGGCTGATTGCCGATGCTTCTAAAGTTAAAACCGCTCTCAAATATCTTTTCGGCCAGTCCGGGCACTGTGGAGTGTACCAAGTATGTCGTCTGGCCGTCGTTAAAGATAAGCCGCTCCGCCTCGGGTAGGTCAGTAACTGTCTGCTCCGAAAAATTGCTACAGCCAGTCATAGACAGCTCGTTGCTAAGCCGTTTAAAGTACTCCATTTGCGCGGTAGGGACTACCTCTGGGGCAGTTTGCATGTTCCAATCTTCGCTCGAAGCCATAATGATGTATATTATAATATAAAACTAGTAATTATTCAAGTCTATGCCTACTCGCATATCTGCGGGCGGCATGGCATAATAGAGGGGAAATGACGATACTTCCACCGGCCCTTACCGATGTTATTGAAGCGCTGGGCAAATTGCCCGGCGTTGGGTCACGCACCGCTGAACGCTATGCGTACTATTTGGTGCGCACTGACCCCGCCAAAGCCCAAAACCTGGCGGCCGCCCTGCAGGACATGCACGAGGGCATTGGCTACTGTAAAAAAACGTTCGCGCTGGTGCCTGCCGACCAGCAACTGTCCGATTTATATACCGACCCCAAGCGTGACAAAACAGTTGTGGCCGTCGTGGCTGAACCATTCGACATCGTCGCCCTAGAAAAGACGTCGAGCTTTAGCGGCACATACCATGTGCTGGGCGGCTTAGTATCGCCTATCGACGGCGTCGGTCCGGAGCAACTGCGTATCCAGGAACTAGTCAAGCGCATCGATGATGACGACGTCAAAGAAGTCATCCTGGCCACAAATGCCAGCGTCGAAGGCGAATCCACTGCGTTATACATCCAGCAACAAATCGGCGACCGGCCGGTCAGCGTTACGCGCCTGGCCCGCGGCCTGCCGATTGGCGTCGACCTGGAGTACGCCGACCAAATCACCCTGACCCGGGCCCTAGAAGGGCGCCAGGCCTTATGAACTTTGCATACTGCCCGCAGTGCGGCCACAAAGACACTGTCCAAAAATTAAACGACACTGATTACGAATGCAGCGACTGCCAGTGGCATTTTTGGAATAACGCCAAAGCAGCGGTCGGCGTCATGCTCATCAAAGACGGCCAGATGTTGTTTGGCGAACGGGCCATCGAGCCGCAAAAAGGCAAGCTGGACTTCCCGGGCGGCTTTGTCGAATACAACGAAGACGCCTACGCAGCGGCGGCGCGCGAAGTATCCGAAGAGACCGGCCTGACGATCAAGAACCCGACAATAACATTCGTAGGCACCCATGAGTACAAACCGGGGTATTCAACAGTCGACCTACTAATGACCGTCACCGAATGGGAAGGCGACATACAGCCCGGTGACGACATCGCCAGCTTGTCGTGGTGTCCGATCGGCGTATTGGACAGCGACGAGTTCGCCTGGCCGTGGCCGGGCCTAACTGACGCACTTAAAAAGCAACTCCGTCGAAGTACGCTATAATACACAGCAGTGAAGTATCCAGAAGCAGAGCAGATTAAAAGTATTATCGGCAGTGCGCAGCGCATCGTCATTTTGCAGGCAGACAACCCCGATGGCGACAGCCTGGGCAGTGCGCTAGCGCTGGAGCAAATCCTGCATGAAATAGGCAAAGAGCCGCTGTTGTATTGCGGCGTCGACATTCCATCGTATTTAACCTACATGCCGGGCTGGGACCGCGTCAGCAAAGACCTGCCTAACAATTTTGACGCGAGTATTATCGTCGATACCAGCGCCGACAGCTTGTTTGAGCAGCTTGTCAAAACCAGTCAAAAAAGCTGGGTCGCCACTAAACCGGCAATCGTACTGGACCACCACGACGTGCCCAACAGCATCGCCTTTGCCACGGTCGTCTGCAACCAAACAGCCGTCGCCACCGGCGAAGTCATATATGAGCTGGCGCAGCAATTAGACTGGCCGCTAAACCAAAGCGCCAAAGAACTGATCGTTAATAGCATTATGTCCGACAGTCTGGGTCTGACCACGTCGGCTACAACCGGGCGCAGCATCCATATTGTGGGCGACCTGGTAGATGGCGGCGTGAGTATTGCCGCCCTGGACCAAAAGCGCCGCGAACTGCAGGGCAAAAGCCCGGAACTTATCAAGTACAAAGGCAACCTATTGCAGCGCATCGAATATTACGCCGACAACCAGGTCGCAACGATCACCATACCGTGGCGTGAAATTGAACTGTACAGTTCCCAATACAACCCGTCTATGTTGGTACTCGACGAAATGCGCGGCAGCATCGGCACTAAGCTGGCCGTCGCCTTTAAGTTGTACAACGACGGCCACATGACCGCCAAAATCCGCGCTAACTACGGCTCGCCGGTTGCCGGCAAGTTGGCCGAACACTTCGGCGGCGGCGGGCACGCTTACGCTGCCGGCTTTAAGATCGCCAATGGCAAGCCCTTTGACGAAATTAAAACTGACTGCATCAGGGTTGCCACCGAGCTGCTGGATGCGCTATAGTTTTCGTATGATGATTTACCGTAACCTAGCCATGAACTGTTGCCACTCCTGTCTATAGGTGAGGCTGTTTCTTTTGTCCTGAATACGAGCCTCACCGGCTCATTTTTTATTTAGGACACTGTACGGACGCAACACATGAAGAGCATACACGAACTACTAGTCGATCATCGGGTCGGCGTCATCAGCGCCCACCCAGACGATCATCTCGTACAAGGCAACGGCATACAAGCGGCCCATGCTGCCGGCGCCATCGTACGGGAACTAACAATCGCTAAAGGCCGGGCGTCGACGCTCAATTACTTGCCAGATCCGCATTTCGTAGCTAACGGCTACCGTGAATACGAAGGGCGCAGCGCGGCACACTACATGGGCATCACCTCCAACGATCACTTAGACGGCACTGACGGCAATCTGGCAGCCGAACAAGCCGAGCATGTACCGGTTGTAGCCGAATGGATCGCGTACCACGGCATCGACCTGCTCATGACACTCGGCGGCGTTGCCGACCACCCTGACCATATCGCTTCAGCAGCAATCGCCAAGCAAGCTGCTATGCAGCTATGGAACGACGACTATCCAGTCGGCATCCTGGAAGTCCAGCAACGCGGCAGCGCCCCGTGGAAGGCTAGGGCAAGCTCCAAAAACCAGGCCACCATTTTTGGCGCGGCTGCGCTGCACCCCAGCCAGATGCTGATTTCCCCGGAGGAGCAGCCCGGCTGGGACCAAGTGCC
>DASYJQ010000191.1:0-16454 GCA_035996265.1 Saccharimonadales bacterium (SeqCode) | reverse complement strand
ACTACCTAGTAACAGCTATTTTGGAGAATAATGAGTCATGACACTAACTATCTATAATTACATCACAATTGTTTCTGTATTTGTTTTGACCTTTCTGGTGTTAGTTCAGACCCGCGGCGCATCATTGGGCGCTGGTATCGGCAGCGGCGGTGAAGTTAACACCGAGCGCCGAGGCACCGACAAAACCATTTACGGGTTAACTATTTTTTCAGCCTTCGTCTTCGCCGCTTCGCTTATCTTAGGGATCGTTTTACCCAAGTAGGCAAAGGGCCTGATGGGTAAATTAGACCGACGACGCGCATTAAAACTTCGCTTAAGGCGAGGCCTCCGTTTGCAGCGCCGTCAGGTAGAAGAGCTGGGTGCTCAAGCCGAACACCGGCTCGAAGAAGACTTTTTTAAACGCCTGGAGCGCCTTGGCAACGTCAAGCGATTTGTCATCAGCTGGACATTATTGCTAGTGCTGTTGATTGGCTCGGTAGTTGCCCAGACCCGTAACCTGAGCACCTATTATCAGGATCTGGTCCCGGTGCCCGGCGGTACATACACCGAGGGTATTGTCGGTTCATTTACCAATGCCAATCCGTTATATGCCACTGATATTGTTGACTCAAGCGTGAGTAAGCTTATATTTGCCGGTTTGCTGACCTACGACCAGCATAATCAGTTGGCCGGCGACCTGGCAGATACCTGGGCGGTTAATAGTGCCGGCACAGTCTATACCGTACATTTGCGGCCTAATTTATCTTGGCAAGACGGCGTGCCTTTGACCGCCGACGACGTGGTGTTTACTTATCGGGTTATTCAGACACCCGATGCCCGTTCACCGCTGAACAATAGCTGGCGCGGCATTAAAGTTACGGCTACCGATGCCCGCACCGTAACGTTCACATTGCCGAATCCGTTGGCGTCATTCCCTTATTCGTTGACCAACGGCCTGGTGCCCAAGCATCTTTTGGGCAGCGTGCCAATGGCGGATATGCGCTCGTCAGCCTTTAATACCAGCCGTCCGGTGGGCGCTGGGCCGTTCCAGTGGCAGGCAATTGAACTGCAAGGCGGAGGCTCGGTAGATACCCGCGAGGAGCATATTTTGCTGCGTCCGTTTACCGGCTACCACGCCGGCAGGGCTAAGCTTAGCAGTTTTGTAATTCGTACCTTCCGGAGCCAGGAGCAGCTTGTCAGCAGCTTCAAGGCGCAGGAATTAAACGCCCTCGTCGGCCTTACCGATGTGCCGGATGAGCTGAAAAATGATGGCTCGATGCGGGCATACAACCTGCCGTTAACAGCGGCGGTCATGACGTTCTTTAGGACGACCGACGGCGTATTGGCCGATGTTAAAGTGCGGCAAGCCTTGGTGTCGGCCAGTAACGTGCCGGGTATCATGGGCAGCCTTAATTACGCCACCGTTGCGGTTCGCGAACCGTTATTGAAAAATCAGTTGGCCTATAACCCCGTTTTCCAGCAGCCGGGTTACGACCGGGCCAGCGCAAACGCTCAGCTTGATGCCGACGGTTGGTTGCGCGGCGCCGACGGTATCCGTAAAAAAGAAGGCAAACCGCTGTCTTTCCAGCTGTATGCCGAGAATACCGGCGAGTATGCCAGCGTTTCTAAGCAACTGGCAGCCCAATGGCGGTCCGTCGGCGCCGACGTCAAGTTGGTCATCGCTCCAGACGACGCCACTTTCCAGAACGCGATTGCTTACCACAGTTATGACGCGGTGCTGTACGGCATCTCTATCGGTGTTGATCCTGATACGTTCGTTTATTGGCACAGCTCGCAAGCTGAAGCCAGCGCCCCGATCCGCTTGAATTTATCCGAATATCAGTCCAAGACAGCCGACGCTGCGCTCGAGACTGGCCGGACTCGCCTCGATCCGGCATTGCGCACCGAAAAGTATAAGCCCTTTTTGCAATCATGGCAGGCAGATGCGCCGGCGCTCGGCATGTATCAGCCCCGATTCCTGTACATTACGAACGGCACCGTGCATGGATTAGGCGAACAACCTATAAATACCGACGCCGAGCGGTTCACGAACGTCAATAACTGGCAAATCCGGGAAGCCCGCAAAACACCAAAATAGCAGGTGTTATATCCGTAGGGGTGTGCTATAATTACCTCATCTTTTCTTGCGCGAGTGGCGGAATTGGTAGACGCGCTAGTTTCAGGGACTAGTGAGGTTAAACTCGTGGAGGTTCAAGTCCTCTCTCGCGCACCAAATTGCATTCAACTATTTCTAACCAAACCACGACAGAGGTCGTGGTTTTTATTTTGCCAAAAATAAGGTTCAAGTCCTTTTTGGGCTCAACAGCAATGTGACAGAGGTAGCTATGATCGTTCGAATCTGTCATTTAGGTTCGACCCTTCTTGACTGTCCATGTGGGCGAGATTAACCTCGTAGGTTTTATATTTGACAAACAACCAGGGCAATCTATACTTGTCAGTGTACTACTATACTAGTACACTGACACTATGATATTCCACATAAGTAGTCGTTCAGGCGTGCCGTCATACCTTCAAATTGTCCAGCAGGTCAAGCAGGACATCCGGCTAGGCCTGCTCAAAGAAGGAGATAGACTTCCCGCTGTTCGCGAAGTAGTGACAATGATTGCCATTAACCCGAATACAGTTGTGAAAGCTTATCGAGAACTGGAGAACCGAGGGTTCATTGAAAAGCGATCAGGTATCGGTACCTTCATATCCAGACAGCCTGCTGGGCCTTCACCGGACACCCAAGTGGCTCTGCTAGACAAACTAGATGGATGGATAGCCGAGGCGATGATCGCAGGACTGGACGAAGAGTCAACGGAAGCTTTATTCAACATGGCATTACGTAAAAGAAGAGAGGAACAGCATGACACAGACAGCACAAACTAAAACCAAGAACGCGATTGAAACGCATGGTTTTGGCAAAAGATATCGCACATTCTGGGCATTGAAGGACTGTAACATTACCATTCCACAAGGTGCAGTATCTGCCCTTGTCGGACCAAACGGCGCCGGCAAAACTACACTTCTTAAATTACTGGTGAGTCTCAACCGATCGAGCGCTGGCACGGTGACCGTGTTTGGACAAACCCCCAGCCAGACTACTGGTTACCTTTCTGCCATTGGCTACCTACCTCAGGAAGTTCCTCTTTACAACCAATTCACCGCCAAAGATCATTTTGCCATTGGCGCGCACATGGATACCAATTGGGATAATGAGCTGGCGCTCAAGCGATTGAACGAACTGAGGATTCCGCTTGACCGACCGGTCGGCAAACTATCTGGTGGTCAGCGCGCACAAGTCGGCCTTGCTATGGCGCTCGCCAAGAAACCGAAGCTCTTGCTGCTTGATGAGCCGGTCGCCGCGCTCGATCCGCTTGCTCGTGTCGACTTCCTAACCTCACTCGCTCAAGCAGTTACTGATGCAGACGGAGACCTAACGGTTGTTATGTCATCGCATCTGCTCGCCGATCTTGAGCGGGTCTGCGATCATGTCATCATACTTGCCTCCGGTGAGACACAGCTATGTGATGACATTGAACATGTTCTCATTACTCATAAGCTACTTGTAGGACCTCCGGGTAAGCTGCCGAGCAGTGATGGGTACACGGTTATTAAAGAGATTCGTTCGTCAACTGCCGTCCACGCGCTTGTACGACTGGAAGACCCCAAGCTTCAGATACCAAGCTGGCACGTTCGTGATGTGGATATTGAAGAGATTGTTCTGGCATACATGGGGCAAAGCAGAGATGAAGCAATCGTTAAAGGAGACGAACGATGAATTGGTTAGTATGGAAGCAGCATCGAAAACTATTTGTGATTCTTGCAGGGGTTCTGATGCTCTATGCGGTACTTGCTATACCGATGGGGTTACATGCCTGGCACATGTACCAACACGCGCTCGCGACATGCGGCAAAACTGATTCATGTAGTCAGCTTAGTAACACTTTGTTGTGGAGTGGCTGGACATCGTCTGTCAATCCAAATTCTGGCCATGGAGCTCCACTCCTTCTGCTCCTGCCATTTTTACTTGGTGTGTTTGTTGGTGTGCCCCTCATAACTCGGGAATACAATGAGAGAACGAACTTGTTGATTTGGACACGTAGCATCTCGAGACGAAAATGGCTGACAACGAAGCTCGTTTGGATATTGATTGCTACCGTGTTGTTCGCTGGTACTCTCGCAGCGCTTGCGACTTGGTGGTCAAAGGCGGGAAACGTACTTTATCTGAATCGTTTTACGGTACTGATGTTTGATACACAGGGCATCGCACCCATAGGATTCGCGGTTTTTGCGGTATCTATCGGCATAGCACTTGGTACATGGCTCAAGCGCACTATGGTCGCGATAGGGCTGACGCTCGTGCTCGTGTTAGCGGCACAAATTGTGATTGGCAATCATGTAAGGCCGCATTATATGACGCCATTGGCATATAATGCCCCGGTATTGCCAAGTTCAACGTCTGGCACTGGGGATTCTTTACGGGCGCAGGCTCCGAGCAATAGCGGCGCGTCATGGGTAGTGAGTGGAGATCTTGTCAGCAAGACTGGGCAACCGATCAACTGGGCTAACCCTCCACAAACTTGTATCGCGACCAATCCTAACGGTAATGCTAATGCTGGTTCAGTTGGAAGTAATAATAGCGCGGTAGCAGTTGCCGGTACGGGCGGAGCGGTACGGGACGCGATTCTAAGCAGAAATGGTGGCCCAGCCGTTGATTTAGACTGTCTAAATAAGATTGGCTACTATTGGACGACAAAATATCAGCCTGCGTACCGGTACTGGGATTTCCAGCGCATTGAAGTCGGTCTATATCTAGCGCTCAGTTTAATACCGACCGGCGCCACATATTGGCTAGTACTCAAACGAGATGCCTAGAGACTATGTAGGTGGAGCTACTGCGAGGCAGATGACCACGGTTAGGACTTATTCGTCACTTTCACCCCTCAATCGTCCTGTTCCTCCTCATTGATGTCAGTATATAGATTTACAACATTAACATCTTTGAGTTCAGCTAAGGTTCTATAATCGTCCTTTATGGTGCACCATGTTTGAATTACAGATAAAAAGGCTTCCGAATTTCGGAGCCTTTTTATTTCGGCTCATTTTTTCTATCTGTTGCATGGTTCAAGTCCTCTCTGGCTTTAACACGCCTGAAGTAGCTCGCATAGGATTAGTCTCAACAACTCTGGCGTTGTACAATTACTGCTATGAACGACCAGAAAAAATGGAAACTACTCGATGCGCAAAAAGTGTTTGATAGCCCGTAGTTGTCGTTGGAGAAAAGGAGCTATAAGCTCCCAATCGGCTTAGTCAAAGACGATTATTTTCACTTAAGCCGGCCAGACTACGTTCTCATCGTGGTGTTAGATGAGCAGGGTCGGCTGTTGGTGGAACGGCAATATCGTCGTGGAGTTGATGATTTTGTCTATGAGCTGCCGGCAGGTTGGATCGAAGAAGGTGAGTCGCCTATCGAAGCTGCCAAGCGCGAGCTACTGGAGGAGACGAGTGTTAATGGTTCTGGTGATACGTGTTTTGAACTCTATCCACAGCCCGGATTCTCCTCAATGAAGGCGTACGTTTGTATTCTAAAAATCAACACTATTGGTACGGCACATGTCGGTGACGATGAAGACATCTCAACAATGTGGATGCCGCTCGAAGAGGTGCAGAAGATGGTGAAAGAGTCAAAGATCAAAGATATGGGCTTTCTAGCGGCGTTAAGCCTCGTGGATCACTTGTAGTCCAGTCAGCACTAGCTTGACATTTTAGTACTACTTTGATACCATTTTAGTACTATGATTACAAAACTACAAATCCCTATTGATCAAGACGTTCGTGAAGGCCTAGAGCGCCGTGCGCGTAGCTTGGGCTTCGACTCTGCCCAGGCTTATATCCGTGTATGGGCAAAAGCCGAGGCCGACGGTCGCACTCTCGACTTCGACGGCAAGGCAGTCGTCTTGAGTCCTGAAGCAAACGCTCGTTACGAACGAATGATTGCTGAGCTGGAAGATGACAAGAAAGCTGGCAAGGTCAGAGAGTTTAATTCAGTTGACGAGTTTATGAAAGATTTATAGCTGGGTGAAGGCTATAATCCGTCACCACAAATTTGAAAAGAACTTCAAAAGTCGTATCTCTCCAAACTCTAAACTCAAAAAGCAGTTTGCCGCTCGTCTTGCGTTATTCAAGGACGGTGTACGGGATTATCCGTTAGACGACCACCCTCTCGTTGGTACAATGAAAGGCCTTCGCGCTTTTTCGTAGGTGGCGATCTGAGAGTGGTGTATCGCGAGACAGAGGATTACTACGAGTTTCTCGACGTCGGCTCGCATAATCAGGTATATTGAGCAGCGTTTCGGTCCCTTCTCGTCTCATGCACGAGACTTCAGCTTTCCCATTGAAACATTAGCCCGATTAAGCTTAAAATTAGTAAAGTTACGTAACGGCTATAAGGATTGTATGACTCGACTACCGGTCCCCGGTCAAGACAGCGGTGCATGGGGCAGTATCCTCAATGACTTTTTGTCCATTGAACATAATGCTGACGGTAGCCTTAAAGGTTCCGGTAGTTTAGCAACCAAGGCAAATGACAGTGGAGTTGTACATAACACAGGTAACGAAACTATTGCCGGCACCAAGACATTTAGTAGTGCGCCAATAGTACCGAGTAGCTCCTTCCCTGAAGCCGCTATTACAAGCCTTGTCGGCGATCTTGCCGCAAAGGTTGCGGCATCGACTGCGACCACGAAAGGCGACTTGCTTGCCGCAACCGCTGCTAGCACGATTACTCGGCTTGGTGTGGGCGGCAACGGGCAAAAACTTGTCGCCGACCCAAACCAAACGACAGGCATCAAATGGGCGACCGACGCATATTTACGGGCAGCTGACTATGGAGCTACCTTTGACGGTTCAACTGATGACGCGACCGCCTTACAGGCCGCGATCACTGCGGCCATTAGTGCCAATAAACCGCTTGTTCTGGAGCCGGGTACGGCAATTGTCGGTACAAGCTTATCCATCGGCAGCCCAATTACAATAGTTGGCGCTGGCCGTGAGGCAACAACGCTAAAAGCCAAAAACACCCTCAACAACTACGTCATCAGCTTTACGGGTGGCTCGGCCGGCGTAGGTATTATTGGCGCGCATTTGAGCGATTTCACCATTGACGGCAATAGCGCCAATGTGACGGCCGGCGGCGGCATTAAGGCAGATGGTGCCGTACAATGTAGCTTCGAGCGCATGCACCTTACAAGTTGTTACGATTGGGGAATTAAGCTTGGCCCAATCACCGGTGGTGCATTCGGCCACCACAACCGTGTGGTAGGTTGCTTATTCGACCAAGGGGGCAACAGTGCCGGCTTTGGCGGCGGTGTTTGGACAACTTCTAGCGACGAAAACTGGTTTTACGGTAGTGACTTTGAATTTTTAGGCGGCAGTTCCAACCCGGTCGGCGCCAACCCTATTATGCTCTACGACCAAGCCGGTTTGCAGCACGTCACCGCTACCAACTTTGTTGCTGGCTTACATAATTGTATTGGAATCCGTGTACAGAACGCCAAAGACACTAAAATGGTCGGCTGTACCTTTGATGGTCTTGCCGGGGACAGCATTTTTATATCGGGTACTCGATGCGTGGTTGTGGGTAATTTATTTACCAGCCCTGGCGATAATGGTTCGGTGGCGTCCTCGGGCGTGCATCTTGAATTTAATACGCATTTCAATGTCGTGAGCGGTAATGTACTCGAGACCTCCAATAATGCCGGCAAAACACGTAGCCTCATACGCGAAGAATCAACAGGGGGTAGCGGCGACAATCTTATTTTGGGCAATACCTTGTCGCAGAATGCAGCGCCAACAGTAGCGTTATTGGAAAGTGCCGGAGCAGCCACGACCATCTTGCGGGACAATGTCGGCTGGGCAACTGAAAGCAACGGCACGGCAACGGTAGCTAACGGTACAACTAGCGTTGCCGTAAGCCACGGCCTGGCAGTTACTCCGGCATTGGCGAATATAAGCGTGACACCAACGAACAACCTCGGGTCGGCCGCCAAGTTCTGGATTTCAGGTGTTGGCGCGACGCAGTTTACGGTTAACGTGGATGTCAATCCCGGTGCAACCACCGCAACATTTGCGTGGTCAGCACGGATGTAGACGATAGGTAATTGGCCTTTTGGTACACTGAATACCATGACGCAAATTCATACGAGCCGGGCTTCCGATGATCCGTTTATTGACCGGGTGTGGCAAACGCAAAATATTTCTGACGGCACTTATCTGGCTACGCCGGACGGATCCTGGGACTTGATCATGGGGGTAGGCAGGGACGGCAGTCGTATTATACTGCTCACTGGCCAAGCAACCGAGCCCGCTTACATACCATACGAAGGGGGCACAAGTTCGGTGGTGATTTCTTTTTCTGCCGGTGCGTACCTGCCGCATATTGCTGGAAAGAAACTCATTAATTCCGGAGAATTTTTGCCAATTATCGACGAGCATCATTTTAGTTTGGCTGGGCATATTTTCGCACTCCCCACATATGAAAATGCCGAAGAGCTGGTAAGCACGATGGTGCAGGCCGGCATTTTAAAAAATGACGACATTGTCGACGGTGTGTTGCGGGGTAAGCCGAAGGCGGCGTCAGAACGGGCGGTGCAGCGGCACTTCAAAGCCACCACCGGGATCACGCATAAGAAGCTTCAACAGATTCGTAAAGCCCAACACGCTATCAAGCTTTTGAAACAGGGCAAGAATCCGGCTGAAGCCGCGATGGATGCCGGTTACTCTGATCAGCCTCATCTTGCTAAATCCCTAAAGCGCATTATGCATGCAAAGCCATCGGATATTGACGACATCCATAAACTATAGTCAAAGATTGTCGTTTTTTTACAAAACTTGCGATTCCTCTGCGGGCATAATTACACATGTAATCAGTTAAGCAAGGAGAAAAGTATGGACATGAAGATTGAATTAGTAGCTGTTCCCGTTTCAAACACCGACCGGGCAAAAGCTTTCTACGCCAAAATTGGCTTTAATGCCGACTACGACCACCACGTCAACGATACGCTGCGTTTTGTACAATTGACGCCTCCCGGATCGGCTTGTTCGGTTGTTATTGGCGAAGGTACCACCAAAATGGAGCCTGGCTCGCAAAAAGGCTTGCAAATGGTCGTAAAGGACGCTCGTAAAGCCCGCGCATTCCTGGTTTCTAAAGGCGTGCAAGCGAGCGAGATCCAAGACTTACCGTGGGGTATTTTCACCTTCTTTAGTGATCCTGATGGTAATACTTGGTCGTTACAGCAAATACCAAAGATTTAATTTTTTGTTTGGAAAAATTCCTTCAATTTGTTTGCGACGAGGGATGGTTTACCGCCATCATCGGCTGCCAATTTTAACCAGGGTTTAGTCTCTCCCGATAGCTATAGTAAAATACGAGCATGATAATGGCGCAGGATACCACACTACATGAATTGATCCACGACCTGGAGCCGTACCTCGGCGAAAAGCTAACGACGTTACAAGATGGAACCGCAGGTGCTGCGCTCTACGCGAAACTTTTGGCTGTCATGCAGGAGCTGCGGGTAGTCCCGAATACTATGCAGATAGTTACGCTGCACCAATTGGCTAACGAATACGACATGCGCAGCCTGTTGTTGCAAATCCAGTGGCGCCCAGCAAGCGCCGGGTGCAGCGATTGTGATTAGCGGGCAGTATGCCGTATTATAATAGGTAAGTCATAAGCTTAATAAGGGGTGCAGTGCGCGATTATGGCCAGACTTCCACAACCAGGGGGCGACCAAGGGGCTTGGGGAGACATCCTCAACACTTTTTTAGCTGTCGAACATAATAGCGACGGGACACTGAAGTCATCCGGGGCTATTAGCAGCAAAGAGGACAAGTCCGGCAAGGGCCAGGCCAACGGCTATGCTTCGCTTGATAACTCAGCAATAGTGCCGGTCGCACAACTAGCCAGCGGGGCCGGTAGCTCGAGTACTTTTTTGCGTGGCGACCAGACCTGGGCTGTACCCACCAAAAGCAATGTCGGCTTGAACAATGTCGACAACACGGCAGATGCCAATAAGCCGGTTAGTACTGCGCAGCAAACGGCGATCAACAATGCAGTTACCACGCATGAAGCTGCTACCGATCCCCATGCGGCTGCGAGCTACGCCATCATCAAGGGCGGCGGGCGGAGAATTTTCGTACAATCCACAGATCCGGCCCTGGTGCCGGCCAACGGCGTAACCGACGGCGATCTTTGGATTGATACCTCATGAGTAAAGTTAAGGCTAGAGTGGGCGGTGTTTGGCAAACGCTTAGCGGTGCCGCACCCAGTGTTGTTCCGCCCGGAGCGCCGACAGGCGTCAGCGGGGACTCGCCATCCGCAGGCAAGATTCACCTTAGTTGGACTGCGCCGGTCAATACCGGCCACGGCGCCATCACTAATTATGTACTGATCGCTACCAAGGTAAGCGATAGTACCACTACGTCCGTAACGCTCGGCACGGTATTAAGCGGCGACATAACCGGCTTAGTCAACGGGGCGGCCTACACTTGCACGGTCAAGGCGCGTAATTCGGCCGGCGACAGCCCGGCGTCCGCACCTACCGGCCAGATTACGATTTCTGCGGCAACGGCCCTGAAGCGATTGGTGGTAAGCGCCGATAACGCCCGCTACTTTGCTGAAGTGGGCACCGGCAACATTCCGTTCCTGAGCGGTTCGCACACCTGGCAGAACCTTGTAGACTCCGGCCAGAACAATCCGCCGCCGGTCTTTGATTACAATACCTACATCAGTTTTCTGGTAGCTCGGGGGCATAACTTTTTCCGCTTGTGGCGCTGGGAACAAACCCGCTGGTCTAACGAAACGGCTGACGACCAGTATTGGTTTTCGGCGACTCCTTGGAAGCGCACCGGGCCGGGCAATGCGCTCGACGGTCAGGCTAAGTTTGACCTAGCCCAACTTAATCAGACGTATTTTGACCGCCTACGGGCACGGGTTATTCAAGCGGGGCAAAATGGCATATATGTATCGGTGATGCTGTTTAACGGCTGGAGCGTGGGCACAAAGGGGGCGAGCTTCAGTTTCAATCAGCCATGGAAAGGCCACCCCATGAACCTCAATAACAACATCAACAGCATCAATGGCGACACCGATGCTGACGGTAACGGATACGAATCGCAGGATTTGAGTATACCGGCTATTACCGCCTTGCAAGAAACTTACGTGCAAAAAGTTATGGACACCGTCGGTGACCTGCCAAACGTTTTGTACGAGATTAGTAACGAAAGCGATAGCGGCAATAACGCATACCTATGGCAGTACCACTTTATTGATTACGTCCACACCTACGAGCAGG
Organism: Saccharimonadales bacterium (SeqCode); assembly: GCA_035996265.1. Classification (GTDB taxonomy): domain Bacteria; phylum Patescibacteriota; class Saccharimonadia; order Saccharimonadales; family UBA4665; genus PMNU01. Next base: position 5,115 of record DASYJQ010000191.1, on the reverse strand, counting down.
CAACCTTTGGTTATAAGCACCCGGTAGGCATGACTGTCGAGTACCCATTGGGTAACCTGTCGCATTTGTATAACTCCAATGCCGAATGGATATCGTTTGGCGGCGCAATCGAAAACCCCACAATTGCTACGGGCAGCAAGGTGCAAGTGGCCGACACCGATCATAGCTGTGGCAGCTGCAACGGCAGCACAACCTGGGCATGGGTAACTATAACCCGAGGCTATTATCAGTTGCTTATGGATGTGTATGACGGTGCCGCCTATGGCTGTGGCGCGTCTAACATTGGTAACACATTAAACGATCCGGCTTCCGAAAACACACGCTTTAACATGGGCAAGGTCCGCCAGTACGCAGCCCGGATTGACCTCAAGCTCGCTGTGCCCAGTACTACCATTTCTTCCACACAATTTGCGCTGGCCAAAACTGGCACGGCTAACGACCAATACTTAGTATGTAATCCGACGGGCGGGAGCTTTACGGTCAATTTGTCCGCGACTGGCGGCAACCTAAACGTCGAATGGTACAATCCGGCCGACCGCAGTATTACGACCAGTGGAACGATAGCCGCGGGCAGCGCCAGCCAGTCGTTTTCGGCGCCATTCGGGAGCGGGGAGGCGGTACTATTCTTGTACCAATAGCATATTATGGCACTTAACGTACTAGAAATTGTCGGCAACCCGGGCAGCCTAAACAACCAGGACATTTGGATTCATGACCGCTTGGTGGGGCAAGGTCACACAGTTACCTATATTGACGATAGCAGCGCGGCGCCAGGCAACTTGACGTCCTATAACCTGGTGATTATCAGCAACACTGCTAACAACGCCCAAATTAGCACCAAGTATGACGCTACAGCTGTGGGTGTCTTTAGCACGCGCGGCGGCATTTTCCCCCACAGCAAGTTTAGTTCGCAGGCCGGTGTAAACGGCGCCAACACCACAACTTTTTATGGCTTGGCCGCCAACGGTGACCCGATCGTAGGCAGTATTAACGGTGTAACGACCACCTTCCGCACGGTAACGGACACCTACATATACACGCCGAGCGCCGGTTTTGGCGCCGGTGGTGTTTTGATGCTGGCGGCGCGCAGCGACCTCACCACCCGTGTCACGGCTGGCCGTTACGACACCGGCGGTTTGCTATCTGATGGTTCGACCACCGCGCCGTCACGGCGGCTGATGGTCGACCTTATGGATTACACCGCCCTAAACGCCACCGGCCTGTCCTGGTTTGATAATGGCGTTGCCTGGGCTAAAAGTAACACTCCCCCCATTGCCAATGCCGGTCCGGACCAAACGGTTAACCCCAATACAACGGTGACGCTCGACGGTACAAGCTCGACAGATGACGGCTCGGTTACCGGTTACGCCTGGAGCCAAATAAGCGGCCCGGCCGTAACATTGTCGTCGGCCTTGGCCGCTCAGCCAACGTTTACCGCGCCGGCGGCCGTAAACGGCACGACACTGGTATTCGGGCTGATCGTGACTGACAATCAAAGCGCCACATCCTCGCAAGATACCGTAACTATTACGGTGCGGCCGTCGGCTTCGGCTAAGGTCCGTATAGGCGGCGCTTGGGTCGTGAAGCCGCTCAAGGCAAGAACTAGCGGCACCTGGCAAAATTAAGAAGGGTTCTCACCTCATGTCGCTAGTGTATAATACGCATAAGCACCAATAAGACGATCCATGAGGAGGGTAACCGATGGACCCAAATAGTAACCAGCCCGACGGGCAACCGCCTGCGACGCCGCCAATCAACCCGACGACTCCTGATTGGCAGCAAGGCCTTGGCAGCCCCGCACCACAGCCACCGGCGCCTGCCGGTACTGTAAATCCTGCCACGCCAGGCGTTCAAGTGAATCAGTCGCCCAGCGACCAGCCGGGCAGCATGCCAGCCGGGCAGCCGGCCAACTGGCCGCAGCCGGACACTCCCGTTAATCTCCCCGCCGCGCCCGCGCCTGGCCCGGCATTGCCACCGCTTGGCGGCCCCAACCCTATGATGTCACCGGCTCCTAAAAAGAAAATCCCGCAGTTATTTATTGTAATCGGTGTCGTCGTGGTCGTTTTGGCCATTGTTGCCGCCAGCTACTTTTTGTTCCTAAAGGGTAACGGCAGCTCAACTGACGCGGCCAAGAAGTCTTCGGCCGCAGCCACCGGCGCCGACGACATGTCCAAGCTGGCGCATGTGACACTCAACGTGCCGGCAACGATCACTGGCTACAAGTCGCGCAGCACCGGTGTCGACACTATTAAAGATTTTATTTCCGATGACGGCAACTGTGAATTCATAGCCGGCGCGGTTACCGCCGCCCAACTGCCCGGTGCCGACCTGAACGCAATCGTCGACCCGCAGCTCAAGACGCTGCGCGAAGGCGGAGCGACAGTTAATGGCCCGAATGCCGGCAGTGCGCTCATCCTAAAAGAAAATGGCAGTTCCAAGACATATGCCATGCCAACGCTGAACTTTGAATTTTCACAAGCTAAGAAACATGCTGCCGTACACTACAGTGCCGTTATCCTAAGCAGCACCGACAGGGCGGTCGTTAACCGTACCTGCGTCAACAAAGATGGCGCTATTGATGTTGCCAGGCTGGCTGCGCTTGATACCGTGGCCAAGAGTGTGACCATAACCGTTAAACCGTAACCGCGGCTGCACGGCGACTTGTGTTACCATAATTGCTAGAGCTAATAGATAGTCGGGGATATAAGTACAATATATGAGCAAAGTAGCGCACTACCTGCAAGAGCATTTAGTTGGCGAAGTAATGACATCGGCCGATGCCCGTCGTTATTTCTCCACAGACGGCAGCGTGTTGTCGGTAACCCCGGCGCTCATTGCCTACCCGCGTAACGAAAACGATGTCCGCAAAACAGCCCGTTTTACCTGGCAATTGGCCGAACGCGGACGGGTTATTCCTATTACGGCCCGCGGTGCGGGAACCGACCAGAGCGGCGCGGCCTTGGGCGCTGGTATTATACTGGCGTTCCCGGCGCACATGCATCGCGTTCTAGAACTCGACGCCAAAAGCGGCGTGGTGATCGTCGAACCCGGCACTAATTACGGCAAATTACAGCAGACGCTGCAAACGCACGACCGTTTCCTGCCGCCATTCCCGGCTTCTATGGAATATTCGACAATTGGCGGTGCGGTCGCCAATAATGCCAGCGGCGAAAAGAGTATTAAATACGGTTCAACCCGCGATTTTGTACGGGGCCTGCGTGTTGTTTTGGCCAACGGCGAAGTTATTGAGACCAGCCGTTTGACCAAACGTGACCTTAACAAAAAGCTCGGCCTGGCCACTTTCGAAGGTGAAATTTACCGCGCCATTGACGCTTTGATCGACGAAAACCACGAACTGATTGAAAAATTACGCCTGGGCGTAACCAAAAACTCGGCCGGATACGATCTGGCCGGCGTAAAGCGTAAAGACGGCTCCATCGACCTGACGCCTTTGTTCGTCGGTTCCCAGGGTACTCTCGGCCTCATTACTGAAATTGCCCTCGAAACAGAAGTGTATAATGCCAATACCACGCTGTTGGTGGCGCATTTTGACGACCTCGAAAAACTGCAGGCTGCCGTGCTGGAGCTGCGCGGGTTGCCCGAAATGCCCAGTGCAGTCGAAATGGTCGACGACCAACTACTGAACCTTGTTGATAAAATAAACCCGAACTTACTGAAAGATGTGCTGCCAAAGCCGTTCCCCAAGGTTGTATTGCTGATTGAATTCGATAACGCCAGTGAGCGCATGCTCAAGAAGCTGACCAAAAAGGCCTCCAAAATTGCCGATGCCCACGCGGCCAGCTGGGCAATCGAAAACGACCCGTACAAGCAGGAACAGCTTTGGAAGATCCGCCATTCATCGGCTACTGTCGTTGCCCACGGCGAAAACGGTGTTAAGGCATTGCCGCTCATCGAAGACGGCGTGGTACCGCCGGAACGCTTCCGTGAATATCTGGAAGGCGTGTACCAATTGTTTGCCCGCCATCACTTGCAGGCCGCCGTATGGGGCCACGCCGGTGACGCTAACCTGCATATGCAGCCATTCCTTGACTTGAGCCAGGTAGGCGACCGCCAGAAGGCGTTCCGTATCCTCGAAGAATATTATAGCCTAGTCATTTCCCTTGGCGGCAGCACCAGCGGCGAGCACGGCGACGGCCGCATTCGCGGCCCGTATCTCGAGAAATTATACGGCGCTGAAACGTATGCGCTATTCGGTAAAGTGAAGCAGATTTTCGACCCGTACGGCACGCTCAACCCGGGTGTTAAGATGGGCGTTACGCTCGATTCGATCAAGCCCTTACTGCGCTCCACCTATACAATGGACCACCTCTACGACCACCTGCCACGTTCGTAACAGCGCGTGCAGAAGCTGCATCTTGAATTTTACCCTTAAAAACCTTACAATAGCAGGACTCGTGCGCGAGTGGCGGAATTGGTAGACGCGCTACCTTGAGGTGGTAGTGAGGTTAAACTCGTGGAGGTTCAAGTCCTCTCCCGCGCACCAGCAATAATACCGGCTTCCTCAAGCCACAAAACGGCTCCAGATAATATTTTATTTCGGAGTCGTTTTGGTACAGGGGCTTAAGACGCTATCATGCTCCCAGGGGAATCATCCCCAGCTGCCGGAATATTCCGAGTATGTTACCTTCGCTCCAGGTTTCCACTACTCTTCCGTTTGTCAGCCGATGTATAAATATCTGCTTTTCTCGTATGGTTTTGCCGGTTGGGGTTATACCGGCAAACACGCCTGTATGTTTGAGCGTTACGTCTAAATAAGACATGACAAAGTCACCTTCCGCTATCTGCATAACGACAGCGTGTTTCCGCTCGCCGAATGAAGCACGGGCAGCGTCAAGCTGAGCATGCCGTTCGGCGCGTGTGTCTTTCTTTTCCGCTGCAGTCTCCGGCGCCTGATAGGTGCTGCGCGGGTGAGTGCGCGTGGCCGAATCGGGCGTGTAGAATTCGTCGAGTTTGGTGTAGTCGCCGCTCGCCAAGGACTCGTCGATCGTTTTAAACAGTTTCTGGATGCGATTCTTATTATCTTCTATCTGTTGAGTCATAATTCCTCCTTAGTGTGCGATTCCATCTTGTCATGCACGGTCGTCAATTTCCACC
>DASYJQ010000190.1:0-3860 GCA_035996265.1 Saccharimonadales bacterium (SeqCode) | reverse complement strand
TATCCGGTAGTTCGAATGTTGATTACCTGCATGAACACAAGATCCGTTACTGGGACGGTTTTTTGAACGAAGATAACCCTCACGACCTCGGCCGCGTATACGGCGTGCAGTGGCGGCACTGGCGCCGGCCGGACGGCACCGAGCAAGACCAATTGCAATGGGCCATCGACGAGATCAAAAACAACCCGAACTCGCGGGCGATCCTGGTGAGTGCCTGGAATGCCGGCGAACTCAAGGAAATGCGTTTGCCGCCGTGCCACACCATGTTCCAATTCGACGTCAACAAGGGCAAACTGCGCATGCAGCTCTACCAGCGCTCGTCGGACGTTTTCCTGGGCTTGCCGTTTAACATCGCCCAATATTCTATGCTGTTGTACATGGTCGCCCACCTTACCGGCCTTGAAGCCCGCGAACTGATCGTTTCGATCGGCAATGCACACCTGTACAACAACCACCTCGACGCCGCCAAGGAACAAGTCCAGCGCAAACCGCTGCCATTCCCTAAACTTAAGATCACCGGCGACGTCAAAGACATCGACAGTTTCAAAGAAGAAAATTTCGAACTGACCGGCTACGAATATCACCCGCACATCAAAGCGCCGCTGGTTATTCTGTAGGCTTAGGGCTGCCCAGGTGGCTGAGCGTAGCGCGAACTTTGCCGTACTCCCGCCAAATTAACCACAGTATACAAGCGTCAAAAACGGTCAGCAGAATCATGCCAATTGACGGCTTGACGAAGAAGATGCTGTAGAGCTGGTACAACATCAATGCGCCCAGGCTTATCAGCGAGAACGGGTAGGCCCACAACTGGTTGCGCAGGATGCCAATGACGGCGACGAGTTTAATAACAGCGTGTATCCACAAGTACGCGACCAAGAATGCGCGGCTGCCGCCTAAGTCGTGCGTCGACGACAGCAGCAAATTGGCGAGTTTATCGTTAGGGTCGTCTAACAATTCTTTTTGGGTAACAAAAACCAGAAAGTGGTGAATGGTGGACGGGCTGATAAATAACAGCAAAGCGCCGCCGATAAATTCGAACGCGCCGGTAACGCCTTTAATGATAATGCCGCCCTCAAATATTTTGTCGAGCAGCGATGATGGATGGTACCAGGCCATACATTCATTCTATCTTACGAAACCCCACATTACCGCAATTTGTAGCTACCTGGCCGCCAAGTGCTGCGGGCGATAGTCGCGCGGTTGCCGTCTAGTCAGCGGCGCGTACACCGTTTTGGCGCCCACGATTCCATTAAAACCAGGGTATAGGCCCCTGGAGGCGTCGTAGCTGGTGGTGTAGGCGCCGGCGGGCTTGATTATAATCCGGTCGCCAACCTTAAGGTTATGGGACAATCGCTGCCGGCGGCTAATCGTATCCTGGCTGTCGCAGCTTGGGCCGGTGACGGCGACCACTTTTTTGCGTTTAGATTGGCGGGAATCCTGCATGTCGAAACCTAATTTGCCCTGGGTTTCCAGAGCCTCCATCATAGCGCCGTTAAAAGCTCCGACGCTGGTATAGACCCACCATTCGCCGTCGCGCTGCTCCACGCCGACTACTTCCGCTATCATAGCGCCGGCATCGCTGACCAGACCACGCCCGGGCTCGGCCGCCAGGTACGGTGGCAAGTAGGGCAGATAGGTGTCCAACGCCTTATTTATGACCCGTCCGAATTCGCCGATATCAGTAATCCCATAACTGTGTCCGGTCGCCGGGAAACCGCCGCCAATGTCGAGCATTTCGACGGTAATGTGATAACGTTCCAGCGTTCGCATCAGTTCGCCTGTCTGGCGAAGGGCAATATCCCAAGCCTCGGGCGTTTCCATTTGGGAGCCGACATGGAAGGCGATGCCGAGTGCTCCCATTCCCATCTGCCGCGCCCGCTTCATCAGCAATGCGATATCTTGCCGCTGTTCCTCGGTTTGTATTTTTAATCCGAACTTCCCTTCGCTGGCTACGGCGCTGTTCTCGGCAGCCGTGGCGACCCTGAAGTATAGGTTAGCGCCCGGCGCGTGTTTTTGTAATTTGTATAGCTCGTCCAAACCCTGGAACGCAAAGCGCCGCAAACCAGCTTCGTAAGCCCGGCGGATATCCTCTGGGTCTTTAACCGGGTTGCTGAATAGCACCTCGGCCGGATTAACGCCTATGTCGATGAGCGATTGCAACTCATTGAAGGATGCGACTTCAAACCGGCAGCCCAGGTTACGGATGTGCTCCAGCAGTGGCCTGTCCGGATTGCATTTCATAGCATAGTGCATGGTAATCCGCGGCATGGCATTTTTGAGCCTGTCGTATTGGTCTGTTACTTCCTCCCGGTCCATATATAATATTGGCTGTTTCTGGCCGTCAGCATTGGATAATTGCAAAAGCTGCTCGGTGCCCAGCGGACTATGCTTGCCAACGTAGGGCTGACTCCATAGCGCCCAGCGTTTATCGAACTGCCACTTGGAATCAAGCCGCCGCCCCCACATGATGTTGTATGAGCTGGGGTCCTCGCGCCGCAAGCGCGCCTTCCAAGCCTCCACGCGGCAGAAGAGCGGTAGGCTCTTGTTGGCATCTTTTTTGAGCGCCCGGTAGTTCATCGGCGGAATAACATCTTCCGAAGCGTACTTTTCAAACCCATCCCCCATCTTGTTGAGCTGTTTGGCGGCGAATTCGTCAAGTACCGTTACAAGGTATTCAATGCCAAGCACGTCAATTGATTCGCAAACTTGCCGGTACAGCGCCAACCCGGCAGTGCCGCGGCGGAACTCCGGCAGGACGGCTATGGTTAGCACGTCCATAACGTTGGGTTCGAAGCGCAAATCGGGCAGGCCGGCGCGCCGCATAGTTTCTTTAATCGGCTGCCCCCAGAAGTCCTGGATATCTTCGATACTAAGCAACGAATCTTCCGACTGGACTTTTGTATGAATCGCGCCAACGGGAACCGGACCTCTATCGGTATGCTTGACGGCCAGCGCGCAGTAATCGTACTGGCGATTGGCATGCGCGACCATATCCTCGTATGAGTTGCCGTCTTTTTCGGCAAACACCGCGGCCGCTATCAGCCAGGCCATTTTGCGAAGCGCCTCGCTGTCCTCGCCGGTATCTTCAGGGCCGATAACGAACATTTGCATTTCTTTATCGTGGCCGCGGCGTTCGGCAGCGCGTTTGAATTCGTATGATTCCGCGTAGTCGTCAGCCGCTTGGCGAATTTTTTCAGCGCGCCGTGCCAACACATGATCGAGGACTTGCTCCTGCTGTTCTATATCCTCCGGCGACGGAACATCCATCCCCCCAAGCACTGTCCGGCCAAACGGTATTGTCCGCAGCGGCCCGGGGAAATCCGGCCGTTTGCCGCCATAGGGCTCGAGTATCGACTCGAGCGACGTCACGCCTCCATTCTCCAGTTTGTAGTCTCTATCGAGGTCTTTTAAATTGACCGCTACAGTATTGAGTTGTATCTCGACATCAATTTTGTCGAACTCCCCGGCAGTAGTTTCGGCGATTTCTTCCGGCGTAGCGCCGGTAACGAACAGTCGTACGAATTCGCCGGTAATGCTGTTCTGCCGCTGCTCTAAATCTTGGGCTGTTTCGTTGTCGTACTGTGCTACGACGCCACTGGTGTAATAATCGTCGTAGCCTTCGATACTTTTGGCGTAGACAACGGTAAGACCATTCGCCAGTGTCTCCGCATCGGTCTGGGTTAGGCCTTCCAGGCGCTTATCGAGGCCGTAAATCGACTGTAAAAAATGTAAGGCGTTCGGTTGCAGCTCCGGACTCTCGGCTACTTCTTGTCGTTCTAGTAATCCGGTCTGGCTCACTCTTCTATCTCCGGATCGCCCTGTCGGTTGTTGTCGTGCCGGTTGGAACGATGTTTATTCGC
>DASYJQ010000189.1:0-21025 GCA_035996265.1 Saccharimonadales bacterium (SeqCode) | reverse complement strand
GCTGTGGCGGTCGTGGGTTAGCGCTTCGACAATCTTGGCGACCACGTTGCCAATGCCATAGTAGGTGGATTTTTTTGCTTCAATAATCCGGTAGGCCGCGGCGCGGATGTCGTCGCTGATGTCTTCGATCATGGCCGGGTCAAACCCCGGGAAATCAGCCAGGGGGATGCCGTCGACCGTGGCGTTAGACAGCGCCGGGAACGACGAATCGCCGTGCTCGCCCAATATAAAGGCCTGCACCGCCTGCTGCGAGACGTGCAGGTTGTGGGCCAGCGTCACGCACAAACGGGCGCTGTCCAGCGTGGTGCCGGTGCCGAAGACGCGTTCCTTGGGCAGGCCGGAAACGCGCAGCGCAACATCCGTCAGAACATCGACCGGGTTGGCGACCATTAATATGAAGACCGGTTTGCCCTGGGCCATTACTTTGCCGGCGACGTCGGTGATAATATCAGCGTTAACCGCTAACAGTTCGCGGCGCGACTGGCCCGGCTTTTGGGCGATGCCGCAGGTTATGACGACGATGTCGTCCTCTTTGATTTCGTGGTAATCCCCTACCCGCACGTGGACGCCGTCGGTAAATGCAGTGGCGTGGTTAATATCCATGGCCTGGCCGTGGACCAGCTCTTCGGCGACGTCAATCAGCACAATGTCGCTGACGATCTCTTTAATAGCCAAAGCCTGCGCCGCCGTCGCTCCCACCATGCCGCCAGCACCAATAACAAACACCGTTCGTTTCTGCATTCGGTCCTACCTCTTTTACCGGTGCAGCATACCACATATGGGTAGCGGTGTTAAATGAGACCTTCGCCGCCTTAGAATATTACGTGCGAGGAGCCGGTATCGACAACGTTCATATGGCTGCTAACATCTTCCTCGGCTTTTGCTATGCGGCGTTTAATGTAATCCATTTTCGTGTCGATCACCATAAGGCTCGCCTGTTTAGCGACGCTTGCCTTACCAGAGTGCGGCCGGTTAGTAATACGCAGCCGCACCTTCATGAGCGCCTGCGCCTCCCGGACAAGTTCGCCTTGCGTGTAGACTATCATAGCCCGGAGCAGTTCAGGTTTTTTGTATCCACGGACAATACCGGGGTCACTAATTTGATGCCATCTCGCGGAATGGGCGATAAGCGACTCCCAGCGCTTTTGGTATGACCGGTTGCTTGCGCTTACCTCTGTCCGTAATTCGGATAAGTTGTAGTCGAGTAGTTGTTCTTTCCGGGACGTATCAAGGATCGGGGTATGCGTGTTAAGTATTAATTCGACATCATCGATAGTGAGCTTTCCGGACTCGACAAGCCGGCCTACCCGCGTCCCGACACCGTACTGGCTCGAGAGTTTCCGTATCTTAGCAAGCATCTCATCCATAGTTTTAATCGCTGACTGGTAGTGTTGCCTTGCCTCCGCGTCGTTGGTGACAGTCTTGCCGTGTATCTGGATAAAGGCCGGGCGCAGGCCTTTACTTATTTCTACGAACTCATCGCGGGTTAGGGCGGCGCCTTGCGTTGCCAGTTTTTTTGTCAGCCATCTGTCGCACGCCTCTTTTAACCTGGCGTTGTAGGGCCGGCTGTCTTTTTCGTCAAATATCGGGACAGTTATGTCGTCAAAGATATCTTTTCCGGGCGGTAGCTCTGCGTGCCGGGTGCGCGGAGTGCCATATGGGGGCGATTCCTCATCGGGGTACTGGAACGGTCGTAGGTCTTGCGACCGTACGGGCTGCATGAGTTTGGTTAATGCTTTGTTTTGAATTTGCCGTACCCGTTCCCTCGTAACGCCATACACTGCCCCTATTTCATCGAGGGTACGCATTTCCCCGTCGTTTAATTGGTACGTAAGGCGCATTACACCTGCTTCTCGCTCGGTTAGTGTTTTGAGCGCCTTGAGAGTGTATCCTCGCAGCGCCAAGTATTCGACATAGGTGGCCGGGTCGTACACGGTATCGAACGCTGTATCGATCCCGCCGGTTGCCGGCGCTTGGTTGACTTCCAGTTCTATGGCTTTCCATGGCAGGCGGACGCCATAGCCGCGAAGCATCTGCTGCCCCGTCGGACTGGCTGCCAACACTTCCCGGGTTGTTGGTTCAAGTCCGGTTTCCTTGCGAAGCTTGCGTGCGATCGCCCCCAGCGACCGCGCGAAAGTAACGGTCATTGTAGGGTTGTACGGCAGTTCGCCGACCAGCGGCGGTTTTTCGCGCGCCAATGTACGGTCCCATTCGGCCACCAGCGGGTCGATAGGGTTTTTTAAGGCGGTAATCAGCACGTCCTGGAGCAATTTTCCCTGACCCTTGAGTAGTCGTGCGTACAGGCGGGGGTCAAAAATTTCACTGATGTCTCGTAGCTGCTCCTGGGGCCGCGGCCCAGAGCTGTCCGACCTACTTGATTTGCCAATGACACGGTGTACGTCTATGTCTTCTACTTCCAAGGCGTGCAGCGCAGTGTACTGTTGTTTGGCGATGCCGAACTTCTCATCCACGAAGTCGACGAAGATACCCTCTTTGCCGTTCTTTTTCTTGCGCATAATCCTGCCCATCAGCTGCTTGATGCGCACCGGCGACGTCGTGGGCGACAGGTTAATACAAAAACTTGCCCGGTCGCTATCCCAGCCTTCTTCCAGTGTCTTGGTGAAGGTCAGGATGTCAATTTTGCCGTTTTTGTAGTCCTGTAAACGGCGCTTTTGTTCTTCGGTCGTCAGGTGGGAGCCGATATCGGCGGCGATTATTTTGCGGCCGTTCATTTCGGTATTGGAAAGAATGTGCGCCATAAGCCGCGCGTGGGCGTTATCACGGCCCGATACACACGCGATTATACCTTGCCTGCCGTCGGCAACCAGGTCGCGGGCCATTTTGATGGCAATGCCGTTGCGGTCCATCTCTTCGATGAGCGGGGCTAGTTCGGCTTCGGTGAAGTCTCTTTGGCTGTCGGTTATGTCCAGCCGGTGGCCGGTTTCGTATAACAGCGCGCGGATCGGGGCAGTCTTGTCTGATTCTATGGCTGTGCGCAGCGAAAATTCGAACAGCCGCTTGCCATACACTTCCTCGGACTTGCGGTCTTCGGCGTAGTCCGGGGTGGCGCTGAAGCCGTAACGGACTGCGCCGGGCATGTACTCGGTCACGGCCTTGGAGGTCATTGGGCCTAGACTGCGGTGGCACTCGTCGTTGACGAGCGCGCCGAACCTCCCCAGTCTGGGGTTCTGCATTTCAGCCAGCAGGCCCGGATAGGTGGAGATAACCCCGGCTGCCTTAGCGTTGCCGCGGCGGGAGCCGTAGTTCCGCCTGATCCGGCCCTCGGCCAGGAGGTTGGTAAACCGTCCGAAGCCGGTCGCGCCGTCTTCGCCGTATATCTGTTCGGCAATTTGTATGGTTGGCGCCAGTATGTGTACCCGCTCGCCCGCGCGTATCGCTGCTTCGGCAAGCGCGACTTCTACCAATGTCTTACCGGTGCCGGTAGCCATTTCAAAGTACCCGCTGTCTTCGCCCATGACGAGCGACCCGCCCAACGCTTCAATTGCCTGTTCCTGTTGAATATCGGGGATGAAATCCCGGTTCGGCATGTCTAAATAGACGGCTTGAAGAGCGCCTGCCATTTGCAGCAAGTGTAGTGGTGGGACTTCGGCTGGTGACAGTAATTCAGATTTGCTCATTCAAAGAAATATAGTAGCAAGAAAAGCAAGAAAATTTAAATAAACTGCCGTACATTTAACTACGCGCCAGACCTTGCAGCCCTTTGGCCGCGGGCATATACTAAACATTAGCAATGTGAGTGCTGGCCCCCTCGGCCTTCCTACTTACAGGCTTATGTGACTTCACAATTACTAAAGGTGCACACAAACTGGCCGTTCGTACGGATACAGCGTCCCTGCAGCTTTCATTTCAAGCAAGTGTTCCCGCAAAGGATATGGATTAGAACGGTTTATCCCTCTATCGCAGGCCACTCTTTCAAATCCGTTCGCTGTCGTTTAAAAACGTAACAGATTTCTTATTAACTCACTTAAACTTTTTAGGAGCTTGACCTATGAGTAACCGAGTAACCATTAACAAAGAAGTGATCGTCCCGGAACTATACTTTAGCCGCGACGGACAATTAAAAACCTACCCGCGCCGCATGGAATACGAAGGCCGCGATGTCCACTTTTTGGACGGACTGCGCTTTTTAATCCAAAAGGGTCAGCAGCTGATCCAGGTCTTTGACATGACCGACGGCGCCCGTGACTACCGCCTGAAATTCGACATGCTGGCGAAGTCGTGGACACTGATCGACATGAGCTAGGCTCATCGGCCGAAGGCACAAAAAAGCCCCTCCGTTATGCGAGGGGCTTTTTGTATGCCTGTAAAAAGTCAGTGGCGGCGGCTTGCTTGGTGCGAGTGTCTTTGAGAATCGCGTCCAGGCGGTCCAGCAGGCCGACGAAGCTGCTGTTCGGCACGAATAGCTTAGTACGCGCTGCAGCCCGGCGCGCAGCGGTAATATGCCGTTCGGTGCGAGTGCACATTGTCGATAGCGTCCATTGCCAAAAGGCCCGGCGCAGACGCGGTATAAGTTCAGACAAAGCATAGTCGCCGGGCTCGACGCGCGTGGCGCGCATCAGTTCGGTAACGATGGGGTTCAAATGGCCGCGCTGCAAGTCTTCTTCCCAGTCATGCATGTCGTCCAGCAGCTGCCGCGCGATAAGGTAATGACTCAGGGCGGTTTGCATGCCCTGGATTTCCGGGCTGTCCAGTTCGTAGCCTTGCAGCAGTAAGATAATAACCGGTGTTAGGGTGTGCCCCAGGGAACGTTCGGCCAGTTTTTCCAGCTTGCCATAGCGCGGCAGCTGCAGCACCGTGAGCGTGTCGCCCTGCACTGTTCCGCGGCACACGGCTACCTCCCAGCTATTGGCGCTGTCAATGAGGTCAAAGGTGGTGTGTACCAGTTTCCAGCCGGCGGGATGGCCGGTAAGCGTAGCCTCAAACTCTTTGAGGGAGGCCCGCAACGCCGTGTTGGCTACGGGCAACAGCGGCGTACTGCCCTGCTCGTCTAAAAAGTCGTCGTAAATAGTGTAGGCCAGCCAGCCGAAGAGATTGGCGCGGCTCAGCGTTGCCAGTGTGTCGGTCGTCAGCGGCTTGGAGGGCCGGAAACTGTTGGCAAATAGCTGGGGCATCATGACGATCTCCTGGCTAGTGTCGCCGGCGGCGATTTTGTCAATCATGGTGTACACTTGGCGCTTCAGCTCTCTGCCGAGGTGCGTAAATGATTTTTTGGCTTCCTGCACAATGTGTTCCGACCCGGGCTGACTGCCATCCCGCGAGCGCAGCGGGCGGGTTTTATGGCTAGCGGCACGGTATTGGGTTAACGCCTCAATGGCAAAAGCAGTAGTGAGCGCCTCTGCCCCCTGGTAGTAGGCGGTTCCGCCTTGTGACGGATCCAGGCAAAAGGCCTCGGCGGGCCAGGAGCCGTCGGCCTGCTGGCCGGCGCATAACTGTTGTACAAGCGGGGCGGCTTCGGTTAATTCGTGCAGATGCGTCAGTGCGCTGCATTTAAGGGCCGCGCCGAGCGCGGTATTGACCGGCTGGGCGATAATCTGCGCCGCCAGTTGCTGGGTGTTGTGGCCGCTGTACGCCCGGGCTGCAAAGTAGAGCACGGGCATGCTGGCCGGATAATAGGGCGATGCGAACACCTGCTTGTGAATGGCTTCGTCGATCAGTGCCGTTAAGTTGGGCAGCGGTTTGGCGACCAGCCGTAAAAAATAGGCGATGTTGCAGTTAACGGCCAGGTCGACATCCTGCCAATTATCCGGCGCGCTGGCCGGTACCAGCCAGGTGCGGTACGGGCCGCCGACAGTTTGTTCGGTTGCCAGCAACAGCTTGATAATAACGCCGAGCCGGGCTGCCGTAATGAGCAGCGGATCATGGCGGTACAGGCCAACGAGAGCGCAGAATGTGTCGTCCAGGTCATCCGGATACGGCTGCAACTGCCGTTCAGGAGTGTTTTTTGCCCAGTAATTAAATGACCAGGCCCGGCTGTGCTGGGCGCTCACCCATGCCGCTAGTTTGCCGCGAATATCCGTGGCGCTGTCGTTGCCGGCTAGCGCAGTGAGTATTAAGGCCGGCGTAAAGGTCGTGCGGTAGGTTTTTTCAGGATGAAAGGGTATTACCGTGGGGCTGGAGTAGCTGTCAAAGCCGCCATCGCTGCGCTGCACTGAACGCACGAACGCAATGCCCCGCGCAATAGCCACACCCGGGAGCGGCACTTTATCCCTTTGCCATGGTGATGATGAACGTGGTCCGAGAATTAGTGTTGTCAAGGCTTATAGACCCCTTGAACTGCTCCTCGGCAATCTGCTGGGCAATAAACAGGCCCATACCCATGCCGGTTTTTTTAGTGCTGAAGAATGGCTCGAACAGCTGGCTGCCTATCTGCGGCGAAATGCCCTTGCCCCAGTCCGTAATAGTCACGATGATCATGCCGCCGACGGCCTCCAGCGTTACGTGTACTTCCGGATTCGTACTCTCGGCGCCTTCGTAGGCGTCAATACCGTTGGCGATCATATTAGCCATTAATTGGCGGAAGCGGATTTCTTCGCCCCGGCAGACAAGTTCTTTTTTATCGGATATCGCCTCCCAGGTTAGCCGCACGCCGGCTTCGGAGCCGCGGTGCGCCAGAATGGTTATAACCTCATTAGTTTCGGTAGCAACGTTAAAAACCCGGATATGATGCTTGCCGTGTAGTTGGTCGCGGACGCGCAGCACCATGTCGTCTATATAGCGGATACTGCGTTTGGCCCGCCGCAACATGTGCGAATGGTCGCCCGCCTGCAGGCCTTCGATATCGAGGGTCAAGGTGGTGAGGTGGTTGGCAAGATCGTGCAGCAGCGCCGTGCTCAGTTGCCCCAGTTCGGCAAAACGGTAAAGCTGTTGGATCTTGTCCAGTTGGGCGGCTTGCAGTTCGCGGGTACGCTCCTCTACCTTGCTTACCAGCAGCAGTTTTTGGCGCTCCAGCCCGGCTTCGGCCCGGCGGGCGCGGTGCAAGGAATGTTCCGTGCGTTCATTGAACAGCCATGAAATCACGGCGATAATGCCAAAAATAAGCAGGCCGCCGACAATCGTGCCGATATCGTACGGCGTAGCGCTCCAGCTGAGGTCCGGTTTTATATTGCCGTGCACTTGGGCGTATTCGATGCTCAGAATTATGCCGATCGACAGTACGGCAACGTATAGCGGGTATTTAGAGCCGAGTACGGTGCCGCTCAGCATAATGACCAACGCAAACAATACGGCCCCCGATGGCAATACGGCGCCCCAGCGCCAAGTAACAGCGGTAGCCAGCAATAAATATATAAAGATAAGCAGCCAAGCCGCCATACGGTGCCAGCCAGACCGCGACATAAAATAAATCCACCAGACCGCGACTAGTGCGCCGGCAATGCCGGCCATTTGGGCCAGGACGTACGTATGCCCTAAGACGAAATAATTGAACAGAAGCGTCAATACGGCGCAAATCAATAACATCATAGTCCCTACCAACAGTACATTGAGGACGAATTCACGGTTACGCAAATCATCGTCTTTTTGCTGGGGTTCTATGAAGTATTTGTATAGTCTTTGTAACATGATGATATCTAGTAGTCCGGTAGGCGCGTAGCGTACTGCCCGCCTACCGGATTGTCGTTTAGCCTCTGTCGTAGAGGTCTAGCCCCAGGCGCCGCCCAGTGCGCCGTCTTGCATGAAAACTTCTTCGACCGAAGCTGCGCTGCGGGCGCTGCTGTCGGTGAGGATAGTGGTGATTACTTCACCCATATGGCTGCCGTCCTTTCCCTTAGTTATGTTACACATCATCTATCATGTAACCAATGCCATATGCCGTTTTTATAAGTGGTTTTGGAAACGGCCTGTCTACTTTGTCCCGTATATGTTTAACATGAACATCTACTGTATTATGCCACGTCTCTTTGCCGGTGTCCCAGGCATGGTCGACAATATTGGCCCGGCTGACGGCTTTACCCCGGTGGCGTACCAGGAACTCCAGAATATCGAACTCTTTGCGGCGCAGCACGATATGCACGCCGGCCCGCGATACCTGGCGCCGGCCGGGATCGATGATTAAGTCTTGTACTTTGATGATGCCCCCGTCGGCGGTGTTGGGCGTGCGCCGCAACAGCGCGTTCAAACGGGCGCGTAGTTCGGCAATACTAAACGGCTTGGTAACGTAGTCGTCGGCGCCGGCGTTCAAAAGGGTGACCCGGCTGGGAATGTCGCCGGCTGCGCTGAGGATAAGTATCGGCGTGCTAATGCCGGCGCCGCGCAGGTTGCGGCAAATATCAAGTCCGTTGCCGTCAGGCAGATGCAGGTCAAGAATGATCAGGTCGTGGTTACCACTGAATGCCTGCTTTAAGCCGTCTTGGGCGTTACGGCAGATATCAACAACAAACGTCTTACCGAGGTGCCGCTTTAGGCTGTCGGCGAGCGACCGGTTGTCTTCAATAACTAAAAGCTTCATGACCTGCCTATCATACCTATAGAATACCAACCTAATTATTAAATAGTCCTTAACTTGTGCTTTAAGTTCACTTTTTACTACCGTTACGTCCAGGTAAAAGGAGCTTTTTTAGGCAAAGTTAGTATTCTTTTAATCTTTAGCGGCAATAATTAATAAGAGTACCTTGTCATCGTCAGCCAGAGCCAGCGGTAAGTGCTAGTGCGGCCGCTCGGACGTTTCGGGTGGGCATGTCCGAGCGGGCGCCGTAGTACGCACCCTGTTCGCCTGTAAACTGTCGGAATCCGTAGCCTATTTTTGAATTAATGATATCGCCGTGAGCGGTATTTTGCGTACCCGCACTGTTTGAGCGCCGTCCAGCACGCTGCGCATCAATCGGTGCAGACCGTCTAGGATGACCCAGCGGCCTTTGTAAAACATAATATCGATCGGATACCGGGTATCGGCCCGCATCGCCCGCTCATACTCCCCTGCGTGCTTGGAGGGGTGGTCTATAACGCTGCGCGGCGTGACGTCGTAGTAACCATCCGGCTTAGACCACAAGAACGGGACGTCCAAATGCCAAGCTAAGGCGTCAACCGACAGGTCTTCGGTTTCGGCTTGGAGTTTCCAGACTTTGCGTTCGTCCCAACTAAAGTCAAATCCGACTTCTCTGATGATGGGCGGCAGCTGTCTCATAACTTAAGCATACCAGTTCGCCGCGCTGCTTAGGAGCGTTTGGGCAGACTGAGTTCGAATATGGTGCCCTTATTCTCTTCAGAGGTGAATGTGACCATGCCGTCGTGCTGTTTAAGCACCGCTTTAACCAGGTATAGACCAAGGCCCGTGCCCGGTACACGGCTGGCCACCGCATTGCTGGCCCGGTAAAAACCTTTAAATACTTTGGCCTGTTCGTCGGCCGGGATGCCGATACCTTGGTCTTTGATCCAGATGTGATGATATTTATCGTCCTGACGGTAGCCAACGGTCACCTTAGTGCCCTGCGCGGTGTATTTGATGGCGTTGCTTATGACGTTGTGCAGTACCCGCTTCATTTGGTCGGTGTCGCACTGCACCATAAGCGCCGGCGGCCAGCCGACGTCGAACCCCAGAGTAACGTTCTTTTGCTGGGCGCTGAGGGCTTGGACGTCGAACACTTCCTGCATCAGTTTGCTCATGTCGGCTTCGGTGATATTCAGGCTGCGGCGGTTCATAGCGTGGGACAGTTCCAGAATATCATCGGTGCTGGCCTGCAACCCTTCGGCGCTGTGTTTGATGGCGCGGATCATGCGGACCAGTTTTTCGTCGGTGTTCATTTTTTCAAGGCTGTCCGCGGCCCAACGCATGCCGGTAATCGGGTTGCGCAGCTCGTGCGAGGCCACCGATACCAGTTCAGAGCGCAGGGCGAGCAGCTGTATGTTGCGGCGGCGAATGTTCTCAAATACAAACATAATCAGTATGAAACTGGTACCGGTCAGTATCGGTACTAACGCTGAGAAGGTGATATTGCGCCAGTAGGTCGACGAAGCGACGTCAATGCCGATTACCGCGGCTACTTTGCCGGTTTGCGGATTTTTAATGGGCGCCAAGCCGGAAATAAACGTGCCGTATTCATCGGTGACCGGCCCTTCTACGACCGCTTGGCCATTGTCGAACATGGCTTTGTCGGCATCCGTGCCGTCGTTGTAGGCTTCAGCGGCCGAGGAGTAGTCTTTGCTGCCGGGCTGCTCGGAATCAACATAAAAGAACAGCTGCCCGTCACTGTGTCGCCCCATTAGGTAAATGCTGCGCGAACCGGGGTTGGCGGTTTTGACAGCGGCTAACTGAGATTTTAGCTCTTGGTATACCTTGCTATTGCCATCAGATTCTTGGCCTTTGAGCTGCGCGATGTCGCTGTATTTGAGGGCGGCGGCGATTGTTTCGCTGCGCTGGCTGAGTTCGGTGCGGATTTGCCGGGCGGTATCACGGCCGAGGTATGCCGCCGCGCCGCCGCTGGCCAAGACAATAATTATGACTAGGCCGACAAATAATATCCGGAACCGATCTCTGTTTTGGGGGGTCAATCGCATGTTATATTTGTTCTCTTATGGCTAATTATCTACTAAGCACAGGCGTAATGCAATCAGGTTGTCCGATGATAGTGAGTTCTTTAACAGACGGAGCGACCCGTTTTGTGATACCGTAAGCATCATGCGAACCCCACAAATATTTATATCCCACCAAAAAAATTGGCGCTGGCCGGAAGGCGCCATCGTGTACCAGATATACCCGCGCAGCCTGCAAGATAGTAATAATGATGGCGTCGGCGACCTGCCCGGTATAACGTCACGGCTCGGCTATCTCCAGGACCTCGGTGTTAATGCCATGTGGCTGTCGCCGTTCTACCCGTCGCCGATGATCGATTTTGGCTACGATATCAGCGACTACAAAGCTGTTGACCCGATATTTGGTACGCTGGCCGATTTTAAAGCCATGCTCAAAGAAGCGCATGCCCGCGACATACGCGTCATGATTGACCTGGTGCCGAACCACACCTCCGACGAACACGCTTGGTTTAAGGAGTCGCGCAGCTCGCGCAATAATGACAAGGCCAACTGGTATATCTGGAAAGATCCGCATCCCGATTCCGAACCCGGCCGCCAATTGGCGCCAAACAACTGGCGGGATGCCCTGAGCGGCGAATCGGCCTGGCAGTGGGTGCCGGAACGTGGCCAGTTCTATCTGCACAGTTTTGACCGCCGGCAGCCCGATCTGAACTGGACAAACCCCGACGTGCGCGAGGCTATTAAAGATGTGATGCGTTTTTGGCTGGATATGGGCGTGGACGGTTTCCGTGTCGATGCCGGCGACTGGCTAGCTAAGGACCCGCTCTTCCGCGACGATGATCGCAACCCGGAGTTTGTCAGCGGCGAAGACCGCCGCTACGAAGCGTTAGCCCACAATAACAGCCGCGGCTGGCCCACGCTGTACGCCCACCTGTCCGAAATTGCCGGCGTGCTTAAAGAAGAACCGTACGGCAAACGGTCCCGTTTTATGGTTACCGAAGCTTACCCGCCCCGCCACAACCCGCTGGCTTCGTACGTAGCCTTTTACGAAGCCATCGACCCGGTTGTTGCCGCGCCGTTTAACTTTGAAGGCATATTCTTGCCGTGGAAAGCCGGCGATTGGCGGCGCTTTTTGCGCGCTTTTCACAAAGCCCTCGACGACTTGGGCAGCAAGGGCGTGGCCAGTTACGCCTATGGCAACCACGACCGGACCCGCTTGGCGACCCGCCTGGGCGAAGCCTCCGCCCGCAGCGTGGCCGTTATGCAGATGACCCTGCCCGGCCTGGTATTCGTGTACTACGGCGAAGAGCTGGGCATGCAGAACGTGCCGATCCCCGCTCCGTTTATCCGCGACCCCCAAGCCCGCGACGACCCACACTACAGCCGTGACCCGGAGCGTACCCCGATGCAGTGGAATAGCGACGTTAACGCCGGTTTTTCAAAAGCCAAGACCACCTGGCTGCCGGTCGGCGAAGACTACAAAACGCGCAACGTCGAAGCCCAAAAAAAAGACCCGCATTCGTTCTATCATCTGTACCGCACGCTGGCGCAGCTGCGCAATAAATCCCCGGCGTTACAATACGGCCAGCTACAAGTACTGGAGTTGGGCCACCCCGACCTGCTCGGGTACGTGCGCAGCGAAAAAGACGAGTACTACGTCGTACTCATCAATTTTTCCAATAAGCCGGTCACCACCGTTCCCGGCGTTAAGTTAGGAAGGCTGCTTGTCTCCAGCCACGCGCAGACCAAGCTCGCTGATGGTATTGATGGCAAAGTCGAGCTGTTGCCGCACGAGGGTGCCTTGTTTTTGCAATAGCGGTTGGCGGCGTTCGTCGGCGGCCATAATTGCCAATAATTTGTCGACCGAGGCTCCAACGGTAAATTTACTGGTAGCATACATGCGTTCGGCTGCAGTTAACGGCCCCAAGTAGGCAGCCCGAGCTAACCCGTTGGCCAGCGCCTGCGGGTCGTCCGGTTTAACAAGCACCAAGCCGCCGCAATCGGTTTCCGGAATACCGCCGGCGTTGGATGCGACCACGCGGCAACCGGCGTGCTGGGCTTCGACCGATACGATACCAAAGATTTCTTTCCAGTAAATGTCGGAAGACGGCATGACTAAAATATCATGCTCGGCCATTAGTTTGGCCATTTCTTTTGGTGAACGGCGGGCTTCGACCATTTTTATTAACGGATGAACTTCGAGTAGCTTGCGGATAACCGGACCCTGGCCGGTATTACTGGCGGCTGTCGTCGTTGTTATCTCGTATTCGATGTCGGCCATGCTGGGCATGTGTAGTGCGGCTAACAGCGTATAAATTCCCTTGTCGACCGTTAAACGGCTCCCAAATAGTATTCTGACTTTTTTGCTGGTGTTAGCCGGGCGCTGTACTTGGCTAAAGACCGTTTCGGCAAAGGGATAGACGGCCGGTATCTTGCCGGGCCGCATATGCATGGTAGTGGCCCACATCTTGGCGGCAAAACGGCTGGCCGCCAGCATACGGGCATGGCTCACGGCTTCCAGGTTAAACAGCGGGTCGCGGCCCAAACTGGAATTTAACGGGCAGTGCAAAATGACATACGCTTGGCGGCGGGTGGGAACAGCGATCGGATACGTGACGCCCACCAAGATGTCATCGAGGTTGCGGAGTTCGTCTTGTGTCTTGATGGATTTAAAGGCGATATCCGGAAAGCCGTCGCGGCCGTCGTTTTCACCAAACCCAACGGTAATAATGCGTGTCGGAATACCACGGCGCATTAGTTCGCGGACTTGCCCGGCGGTGTAGTTCTCTGAACCACCCCTGCCGGCCCAAAACGGGTCTTTGCCGGCCCAAACAAACGAAATCATGAGAATTCTCCTTAAAATAGTGCTTATATCGTACCGAAGGAGCAGCTGTATAGCTGTAAGATAACTTGCAGACGGCCCTGCTTACCGCCCATATTATTGCGTTTTAGTAATCCAACCGTTGACGTCGGCAATACCAGAGTCTGGTGCTATTACGTCAGGTAATAGCTTTTTCTGACCTAGATCGTAGTAATGCAATTGGTTGTTTTGGACAAATGTAATGTAGCGCCCGTCGGCGGACCAGCTGGTGACGCTGTAGAAGTTTTTAGGGTTTTCGGCAGCGGTCGAGACATTTTCGGCAATGACTTCAGTTTGGGTGGACTTAACGGTGGTGTCGATGGTTGTAACCTGATTCTTGTAATGCGCCCCGTCAATGTCTTTGATAGAACTGGTCACCACGATCAGTTTGCTGTCGGGCGACCAGTAGCCGCCGCTGTAACCACCGTACTTGGCCGGTGTTTTCACGAGCGGGGTAACACCGCCATCCTTGAGGTCGAGTAAGTAGGCAGTGGCATTGGCGGCCGGGTTGTTGCCGAAGTAAATAAGCTTGGTCCCGTCCGGTGACGGCATGCCTAAAGTGCCGGTATCGTAGGCATTGATGACCACTTTAGTGCTGGCGACTGTATGTTTATTACGGTCATATTTAGTCTGGTAGATACCGTCGTCTTGCGCAGTGTAGAAGCTGACGGTTTTATCTTTAGTAACTTCAAACAAGCGAGTGTTATTGCGGTCGAACGGCCGGGCAACATCGCCGATTTTAGTAGATTTGCCATTCGTCACATTGTACGAGTACAACGCTTGGGTTGTGACCGCTTTTTGGTCATCGAGTACGGTGTCGACATAGACGACTTCTTGGCCGTCGGCAGTCAACAGCCAATCCATGCCGTCGTTATAGTCGACATCTTTGACGATGACTTTTTCATGGCTTTGCGGCCAACGGCCGACAACGAGCTCAAAGCTTTTGGGGACGGCAGTATAGGCTGCGTCACCGGTGTCGCTAATGCCGAATAAGTATGTTTGTCCGTCGGCGGAGAATTGCATTGGCCGCGCCGCGCGGCTAACAATCGGCCATTCGGTAGTCAGGTCGCGTTTTTGGGTGACATTCGTAGCCGGATTGGTCAGGTTGACGGTGTAATCGTAGCTGCCTTTGGTGTGGCCGCTGCCTTTCACTGTGTCGATGTGATAGTACTCGCCCACCGGCGTGACCTGGGGTTTTTGGGTAGCAGGTGCTTTTGTCTTATGCGGCCATAGCAAGGCGCCGAATACCAACAATACCAAAACCCCCACTGTGGAGCCGAGCACAATAAGCATCAGCTTACTGCGGTCTTTTTTAGGTGGGGGTAACAGCGGATTTACCGCAGGATGCACTGAACCGGGGGGCGGTGGAATAGGCGTGCCATAAGAAGGCTGCTGCGGGTACGTTGGTTCCATACCCGTAATTATGCCTACCCTTGCCCGAAAATCAAAGCTTTATAGCTTAGTTTTCGACAAATGTCAGGGCGTAGCCCAAACGTCCGGCGCGGCCGGCGCGGCCAATACGGTGGACATAGTCTTCGTACGAACCAGGTATAGCGTAGTTGATAACGTGGCTGATGTCGCTGACGTCGATACCGCGGGCGGCAACGTCGGTTGCAACAAGGATGGTGACGCCATTAGTCTTGAAGTCGTTCATAGAGCGGCGGCGTTGGCCTTGGGTCATGCCACCGTGCAAAGCTGCAGCGCGGAAGCCGCGTGATTCGAGGTCGCGGTGCAAACGTTCGACGTTGCGCTGCGTTTCTTCAAATACCAATACTTTGGTCACGGCCGGGCTGCTGAGCGTGTCGTGCAGTTTAGCCATTTTGTCTTCTTTAGAACCGTAGGTGATAACATCTTGTTCGACGTTGTCGCTGGACTCGCCGGTCTTAACTGAGACAGTTACCGGGTTGTTGGCGAAAGTGCCGATAAGGTTGTTAACACTGGCGTTCATTGTCGCCGAAAAGAAGAACGACTGGCGGGGCGAACCCATTTGCTGCAAGATTTCGCGCATATCGTTGATGAAACCCATGTCGAGCATGCGGTCAACTTCGTCGAGGACGACGGTGTTGAAGTGCAGCATGTTGATGGTGCGGCGGTCGATGTGGTCTTTGATACGGCCAGGCGTGCCAACGATAAGACGCGGGTTGTTGCGCAGGTCACGCAGTTGCGGGCCCATAGCATTGCCGCCGATAAGCAGTGCGCTCCAGAGCTTAGCGCCCTTGGTTAGCGTGCGCATTTCTTCCATGATTTGCTGAGCAAGTTCGCGGGTCGGGGCCATGATAAGGGCCTTGGCGCGAGGGTCGGCAAGCAAGTGTTCCAGGACAGGGATTGCGAAAGCAATCGTCTTGCCGGTACCGGTGTTGGCGATACCAACGATGTCTTTGCCTTCGAGGCCCAGAGGAATGGTCTGGTCCTGGATAGGGGTCGGCGTAACTAATCCGCGGAACTCGATGTTGCGCTTAATAAGTTGGTCGATTTTAAAGTCGGCGAACTGGTATGTCGGGATGTAAGCCATTTCAGTACGGGGACGAGCGGCCTGCACGAAACGTGCCGGGTCGATGTAATCACCGTGCTTAGGGCCGCGTCCGCGGCGTTTGTTTGGGGCAGCGTGATATGCGCTGCGGCTGTTGCCGCCGCCACTTGATTGGCGACGTGATTGATAACTATAGGGCATAAAAAAAAGAATCCTTTTATTAAGTGTTTATATGCGTCGATTGCTGTAATGAAATCGAGTACATATTGGTTACACTTAACCCGGATTCATCAAAAACAATACTACAATATTAACACAAACCTTTTGCAAAGTCAAAGGTCTAAAGTGTTATCTGCGGTGTAGCCGGCATAAACGGGATATGAATGACAAACGTCGTCCCTTCCCCGGGCTGCGAACTGACCTTAATCGTTCCGCCGTGCAGATCGACGATTTTTTTGGCCCAGTACAAACCCAAGCCGGTGCCCTCCACCGAATTAGACAGCGGATTGGGTATGCGCGAGAATTTTTGGAACAAATACGGCAGGTCCTCTGTCCTGATGCCCACCCCTTGGTCGGTAATATGTATGGCGACGTGGGTCTGATTGGCCTTGACGCCGATGGCGATGCGTTTGCCATCCGGAGTGTATTTGCTGGCGTTGTCGACGATGTTTTCGACAACCATCCGTATCAACTGGGGGTCGACGGTAATGCGGTGCGGCGCTTTGGGGCGGGCGTAACGGACAGTTTGCTGGCGGATAGCGAATTTGGAAGCCAGGTCTTCGATGATGTGGCCGATAGTCTCGCCGATATCGACGGTTTCCGGGCGCAACTTAACTTTGCCGGCGTCAACCTGGGCAACGCGCAACAAATCGTTGACGATGGTCAGCTGCCGTTCATTGCATTCGTAGATGGTTTCGGCCATTTTGCCCTGGGATGGCGTCAGGTCGCCGGCGTACCCCTGCAACAGCATGGCCGCATACTGCTTGACGGCGGTCGCTGGCGTACGCAGCTGGTGTGAGGCCAGCGAGATAAATTCATCCTTGGCTTTTTCCAGCTCAACTTCGTGCGTGATGTTGCGGAAGACCTCAATCGCGCCGCGCGGCCGGCCGTCCAGCATGACTGGCGAAACAGTGAGCGCCACAATTATTCGCGTGCCGTCCTTGCGGCGGTAATAGACCCGGGCCGACACCGGCCGGCCTTCCAGGAATACCCTGGTAATCGGTCGTTCCAGGTTGGGAATAGTTGTGCCGTTTTCATCCTCGGCGATAATGATTTTCGGGTACCACTGCCCGACCAATTCTTTTTTTGTAAAACCAAGCATGTCAAGGCACGCCTGGTTAACCTGCGCCACCCGCCCCTGTTCGTCGGTTACGATCGCCCCTTCGCCAATGCTTAAAAACAGGGCGTCCGACTCGGCTTTCTTCCGTTCCAATTCCAAGTCAGAAGTATCAGGGCGGCTGTGTGCTATTGCGACGCTGCTACGCGGCACGAAGCGTATCCTTCGGCCGTGGTTTGCCCGTGCCCCCTAGCGCTATGAGCCGCTCCGAGAACGAGTCGATAATCTTTTTATCACTGGTCAGCAATGCCACCGTTAGCTGAATCCAGTTCACCAATTCATGGATATCCTTTTTTGTCAGGTTCTCCGGCTTTTTGCCCAAGTGGGTCATGATTTGGCGGCGCATAAAACGTTCGCCGGCCGGCCCTAAATAGTCGGTACTAATGTCAACTGCTTGCTGGTAAACACTCGCTGCGCTCATCATGACTACACTTCTTCGAACGTTTTAAGCTTCTTGGCGCCTTTAGCGATAAGCGCATAGCCGATAGCGTAGGTACATATAAGCACGTAAATTATCAATAAAATCGGCGTTAGATTTAACCGGTTCAACCGCGCCGTAAATACCGTTAACAACTGGATAAATACCGACGTGGCAATCACCATGGCAATCCCGGCCGAGCAGAAGCTCAGCGCGCGCTTGTACAGCTGCCCTTTGACATTTTTTTGGTAAAAATAAATACAATAGGCCGCCATCGTGCCGCGATACCATACATATAAGTATGGAATAACGATGGTGATGATAACCAGCCAGTCCGGCAAGTAGTAGATGCTTTCGTGCCCGCTGGCAGCAGGATGGCGCGACATTACCAGCCAGCTGAAAAGACTGCTGACAATAATAAAGCCGACGGTCCAGTTTTGGTTGTCGAGTGACGTTGTTTTGCGTTTAACCAGTTTGGCTAAAGCCTCGGCCCCTTTGCCGATGAGGAAAAACGCTAGCACGGCCGACGCCACATTCAAGTAATTGCGGATAATAGTCGTTGCGGGTACGAGCCGGGGGTCGCGCAGTGCGATGTATGTGAGGATGGCCGAAGCGCTGGCAACCAGCGGCAGGCTCATTACCAATACCAGCAACCCGTTAGCGATGATGTTGAACGGCGCGCCTTCGGTGCTACGGCTGACTGATGTGGCGTAGCGTTTAAGCGCGGTGTAGCCATAAAAGGCAGTTACCCAGATGGCGATTATCGGAACGACCACCGTCAGGTTTAATAACCGGGCCGAACCGGCAGTAATGCTGTATTTATGGAGCACTGCAGGGTCGGTCGGGCTGAGCAATACGACTGTGGCATACAGGACTAACAAGCTGGCAAAGATAGAGAGGTATATTCGCTTATTCATATTTTAGTGAGGCCTGACCGCCGTCAATAGCTGCAGTATATGAACTGTTAGTGGGAAAATACTGTGAAATTTCATACAATTTTAATAAATTATGTAACCCTCTATGCAATCGCGCATTGACTAACATTGTATAATATAATCATGGAGTCAGTAAGACTCTGACCGCACGTTAGCATTCAGTGACTATGGCGGCCACCGACAATGGCATTGCCACAAGCCAATGCGGCCGGAAGTAAGAAACACGGCGCCTCCGCAACGGGATAAGCAATCGCATACTAAGGCGAATTGTTTAACTCCTTGTTGCGCTTAGGAGGCGCTTTTATCATGTCTGAACATTATGAACGCAGGAGCTCATCTGCTCTTTCCGCGATTGTCATAAGCGTGGCGCTCGGTTCTATTCTGGTGAATGTCGGCCGTGCGCTCGAAGATGCGCCGGGCCAGGTCAAAGATGTGCAGATTCGTAACGAGCAGCTCCACGATCAACTGGACGGTGCGCACACCGTACGCGGGCTTATAATAGACCCCGAGGAAACGACCTTCCGCTTCAACACCACCGATCCGAACGAGCAGGCCGAAATCTGTACCGGCAAATACGAAGTTAAAAACAATGCGGCGACGGTTGTCGGCGACCTGGCCTGTACGCAAGTGGTGCCTGGCCCCGCCGGCAAATAGGCCGTTAGATTTGTTACTGACCCTTTAGCCGCGTAAGCATATAGTTATCCGTACACCTAACAAAAGGAGGGCAGATGACGGAGATTAAGAACAAGGTGGAAGCGGTAAAAACAGATGCTGAGCACAAGGCGTACGAACTAAAAGGCGAAATTAAGGGCCGGATGAAACAAATGAAGGCCGACGCCAACCAACGCTCCGCTAACGAAGAATAGCGTTTGCTGCATACCCTAGCAAATAAAAGAGGCCTTACTTGGGCCTCTTTTTGCTGCGAGTTTTTGGTTGGCCGCGATTATTTGAGAATGCCTTTTTTGACCAGCGTCGGGATGATGTAATTGCGTATGATGTGCGATACGCGGTCGTTGGCGGCGTCTTCTTTGCCGATCCAGTGCAGGTATTTAATTTCGGCGGAGGCTTTCGGCGTGCCGATTATTTTTGCCTGATACAGCTCCATGGCGATTTCGCGGTCCGGCTGGCCGGCGGCCAGGTCGGTAAATTCGCCGATAGATTTGAGGGCTGTGAAGTCCACTTCGCAGTCGAGTTCTCTTTTAATCCTGTTGCGTAAGCATTCTTCGACCGTTTTTTCGGTCATCTGCCCGCCGGGCATAATGTATTGGTCGGTGATGTTGTTTTTGTCTTTTTCGCAGACTAGGAATTTGGTGGCATCATCGTTGAGAACCAATAATCCAATCTTGTAGTAGTAGGCCATAGGTTTCCATGATAACAGGAACTTCTGGCATCGGGCTAGTCCCGGGTCAGGCCAGCGTGGCGCATACGTAAGTATACCGTTATAGCCACCGGGCGACGCCGCCATGGTGTGAGCAAGTGCCGCTGCGGTGTTGGCTATAGCTGTAGGTGCCGTCGCCGCACTGGGCGCTGGCTCCGGCCGGGTCGCTGGAGGGTGAGTTTACATGATTGCCATCAACGTTGGTATAGCCGCTGCCGGATGAGCTTGGCGCCGGCGCTGGGGCTGGCGCGGGAGTGCTGGCTGGTTCTGCTACCGCCGGCGCCGCTGTAACTGGCTGGACGGTTTGCTCGGCTTGGACTATTTGGCCTTGCTGCGGGTTGGAAGATTCTGAGGGGTTGGAAGCAGGGTTCGCCGCAACAAGGCCAAATAGTCCAACAACACCTGCAATAGCGCCAACAACAAGCGCTTTACCAGTTTTAGATTGCAGAGCCATACGTGCACCTCATTACTCTTAATGTAAGTAATTATGGCATAATAATATTAAATAGTCATGAAATATGGTGTAATTAACAAAAAATAGTATATTCTGGTTTGTATAATGCCAATAAGGAGACCGTATGTCCGCAGAAAATACCGATTCCCCGCACCAACCTCACGTCAATGTTACTGTCAATAACCACCATAGTCCCGCCGCACTGGGCGTACCGGAACGCAAGTGGCTCGTAGCTCTACTACTGTCAATATTCCTGGGTTGGCTCGGTATTGATCGTTTTTACTTGGGCCGTCCTGGCGTCGGTTTGTTGAAGTTCTTCACCTTTGGGCTGTTTGGTATTTTGTGGCTAGTCGACATCTTAATGATCGCTACCAAGTCGGTGCGCGGCATTGCCTGGGTTGATTAGGGTCGTTTTTATTAGGTTGACCGTACCCTTAATATGGTTCGGTGGCGTTGGTGTCTTCGAATAGCATGACGTCCGGACGGGTTGAGCGCTGGCTGAAGGTGTATGATACGCTGCCTGCCAGCATACCCATGAGGCGTAATTGCGGTTGGGAACCGTTTTCGCTCGGCCTGCCGTCCCTTGCCAGTAAGTAATTATTGCGAAGTGCCGTCACGACATCAGACGGATGAAATTCGGCGTTCGCCGCAGTGTTGATGCTGCCAATAGCAAAGCCTGCAATATT
>DASYJQ010000188.1:0-4965 GCA_035996265.1 Saccharimonadales bacterium (SeqCode) | reverse complement strand
GGCTGTTCGTTCCAGTCGTTGCCTGCAACAATAGTTTGGTCCGGTAATTCAATCGTCTGGGCAGCCTGCAAATGCTCATATTGGCCGATGAGTCTATCGTACTGAAAAAGCACTGTCGGGTCGGTGATGTCATTATATGACAAACCGAACTCCACAAGCGGCGATGGTGGAATTACTGCTACATCGGTAGTTGCGTGACGGGGTATATATTCAGTCATAACAGTAAAAAATATTAAACTAAAATAATAACCATGTCAAGGTTATGCTTTCCCTATTATCTGTCACGTCTGCAAAAAACACTCCTGTTGCGTGGTGTTTTACGATCTGATTAAAATGACGCTATTCGAGGCCGAGGTGCTGTTTGATGTGGTCGATAACGTCCGTGATAACGACCTGTGATTTGACCAGATATTCGTCGACACCCAGTGCTTCGGCGCGCTTGCGGTCGCTGTCCTGGCTCAAGGCGGTCAGCATAATAATCTTAAGATTGGCAGTCTCCGGAGTGTTCCGCAAAATATCTAAGACGTCAAAACCACTTACTTTCGGCATCATGACGTCGAGCAATACCAAGTCGGGGTGATAGCTGATCGCCGTCGCCAACGCGTCTTCACCATTAGCGACACGTTTAACGTCAAAACTTTCGGCCTGGAGTCGTACCAGATATACGCCGGCCAAGGCATCGTCATCCTCTACAAAGAGAATGCGCTTGGGATGTGCTGGCACATTAGCAGGTGCGGTCGGTGTAGCGCTGTTATCCATAAACATTACGCTACAGCATAGCGATTACTTTTGCAATAAACTAGCGACGAAACCGGTGAACATAGGATGGGGGCGGTTGGGCCGTGATTTGAATTCCGGGTGGAATTGGCTGGCCATGAAGAATGGGTGATCGATGGCTTCGATCATTTCTACCAAACGGCCATCCGGGCTCACACCTGATGCGCGAATGCCCCACGACTCATATTGGTCACGATATTCGTTATTGCACTCATAGCGGTGCCTATGGCGCTCTACAACGTCATGCTCGCCATATACTTCGGCAGCTTTACTGCCCTTGGCAATAACGCACGGGTAGTCGCCCAAACGCATCGTGCCGCCGGTGTTTTCCTTACCCTGCTGATTATTCATGGTTGTGATAACCGGATGCGTGGTGCCCGGGTTAACTTCCGTCGTGTTGGCGTCTTTCAACCCGGCAGTGCGGGCAGCGGCAATAACACTCATTTGCAAGCCATAGCATAAGCCCAGGCACGATTTCTTATTCTTCATACAGTACTGGGCGGCTTTGATTTTGCCCTCTACCCCGCGCGAGCCGAAGCCGCCGGTGATAACAATGCCGTCAACGGCGTTCATTTCTTTGTCGATGTTGGTCTTTTCGCCCAATGCTTCGGCGTCAATCCAAACAATCTCTACGTTACGGGAAGCCCACCACCCTGCGGCGCGTAATGCTTCAAATACACATAAATACGTGTCTTCGTTGTCGAGATACTTAGCGACAATACCGATACGGACGGTTTTGTCGTATTTGGTCATCGAACGCTTGACCATGTCGCGCCATGGCTGCAGATCCGCCGGCTTGGTCGTAAGATTAAGCTGACGGCAAATAACATCGGCAATTCCGGCGTCTTCCAGCGTCAAAGGTACTTCATAAATGCTGGAAGCATTCGGTAGCAACGCAATTGCTTCTTCGCCGATACCACAGAACATGCTGAGCTTACTAACAGCGTGGTTACCGGCCGGTTGCTCACTACGGGCAACCAGTACGTCAGGGGTAATCCCCATGCCGCGCAGCTCGCGCACGGCGTTCTGGGCCGGCTTGGTCTTGGTTTCGTGGCTGGCACCCAGGTACGGCATGTACACGACGTGTACGTACAGGCAGTTTTCGCGGCCAACCTTGATTCCGAACTCACGGATTGCTTCTATAAAGCTTTGGCTCTCAAGATCGCCAACGGTACCGCCGATTTCAACAATATGCACGTCAAAACCTTCGCTGGCCTCCTTAATGTATCCCTGCACGGCAGACATAACATGCGGTACAATCTGCACCGTCTGCCCCTGGTACTTGCCGGCGCGCTCGTCTTCGATAACGCGCAGTAATACCCGCCCTTGCATCGTCGAGCTGGCCTGGGTCAATTCCTGGTCGATAAACCGCTCGTAGTGCCCCAGATCGAGGTCGGTCTCAGCGCCATCTTTCGTAACAAAGCATTCACCGTGCTCGCGCGGATTCAGCAACCCGGCGTCAGGGTTGAGATACGGGTCGCATTTTTGGATGTTTACGCGGAGTCCGCGAGCTTTTAAAAGATTAGCGATAGAGGCGGCGGTGATGCCCTTCCCGAGACCAGAAAGCACTCCACCTGTAACAAAAATATATTTAGTCGCCTTTGCCACTCGTCACCTCGCTTACCTCAATTTCTTCCAAATACTACCTTATCGTAGTACTTATGGCAAGTGTAATCTTAACAATGCAAGTATCAGCCACCTCTAGTAAATTAACGATTATTTAAGAATTCGATTGCTGCATCCTTTTGCGGATCAAGCTTCTGTTTATAGTCGTCATCGGTCATTTTGACCTCTTTATCAGGGTTAACACCTTTTTTATCGATGTTCTGGCCGTTCGGGCGGTACCAGCGGGCAATCGTAACTTTCAGTTCGGCAGCACTGCCGTCTTGCTCGGGACCGCCGAGATTAATTATCTGTTGCACGCTCCCCTTTCCAAAGCTCTTAACGCCGATAAGCGTGGCTACGCCATTATCTTTAAGCGCGCCGGCAGTAATTTCGCTGGCACTGGCGCTCCCGGCGTCTATAAGCACAACCGTCGGCACGCCGGCCAAAATATTGTTGCCGTTCGCCAGCTCGGTCGACACCGTTGTGCTGCCGCGACGTTCTTGTAGGATGGTCTTGCCTTCCGGCAGCCACAAGCTCGACACTGCAGTCGCAGCGTTCACCAAGCCGCCAGGGTTACCGCGCAGATCCAAAATCACACCCTTCACACCCTTGTCCTTGAAGTCTTTGGCGGCAGTCTGCGCCAGCGATGCGGTATCGTCACTAAACTGGTTGATTTCCAAGTAGCCGATATTACCAGGTAAGACTTGCGACTTAACGCTGGGAATCTTGATGTCGTCACGGGTAATTTTAATCGTCAGGTCTTGGGTCTTATCGCGAATAATGCGCAACGAAACGTCAGTCCCCTTCTTGCCGCGGATTTTGGATACGGCTTCGTCTATCGACATGCCGGTTGTTGTTTTACCGTCAATGCTGGCGATAATGTCCTGCGGACGCAGGCCGGCCTTGCTAGCAGGCGCGCCGTCGATGGGTGCGACAACGATCAGGTTGCCGGTGCTATCCTGCCCTAACTCTGCGCCAACGCCGCTAAAAGTACCTTCCAGCTGCTTATTAAAGTCACTGGCCTGCTTAGCGTTAAAATACAGCGTATACGGGTCGCCAGTCGCTGTCGCCAAACCGGCTTTTACACCGTCCAACAACTTCGTCTGGTCTAGCGTGCCATCATAATTAGCTTTGATGGTGTTATAGAGCTGGTCGACAGTAGAATAGTCCAGTTTGGCTGGCAGGCCCTTATTTTGACCGCCGGTCGAGAACTTCAAACCACCGCTGCCCAATCCGTAGCCAGCGCCAAATATGACCATTGTTACCAGTGCAGCCCCGGCTATTTTTGTTGTCTTGTTCCACCATGGCTTTGAGCCATGCAATTCAGGAGTACTCTTACGGCTAATGTACACAGGGTCCCTCACTTTTCGCTTATGCTGACAATTATAGCGGACAAAGCTTAGGATTCGTAGAAGAAAACCAATTTAGAAGTGAATGAATACCAGACCTGATGGCGACAGGTTATACACTCGAGAAAAGTGCCCTTGAAGATCGGCATTATACTGGCTGATATTGATGGTTCCGTTAGAATTGACACTTTCGACATACATGGCGTGACCGTATGGTTGGCTGTTCTTAATAGCAACGTCGCCGGCCCGCGGCGCGCCGTCTACTGGTATGCCGTCGGCAATGGCATTGTCGTCCCACTGGTTCGCATTACCCCTCGAGGACCAGCCCCAACCTGGCATATTCCGGCCGCTTTCACTAACTTTCCAGGCGGTATAGCTCACACATTCCCGGTTGAGCATGCCCCAGCTGTCAAGCAGTGTGTCCTGGCTGTGGTCACACCACGGTGACGGATAAGTATCACCATGAGCTTCATCGCACGCTCCGCCCAATACCACGTTAGCGCCGGCAAACAGCTTTGCGTTCTCTGCTGCCTGTTGTGCACGAAGACCGGCGATCCTACTCTTGTTGTCCTTTATCTGTTGGCTATATGCGGCTTGCTGACCTGCATTAAACGTTAGGAGCTTATCCTGCTCTGTCTTGGAGTCGGCTAGTTGTGCTTGTTGATTTTGCTGGTCTTTTAATAGCTGGTCAATCTTGGTCTTTTCCAGCTCCAACTTGCGTTGGAGGTCCTGAATTTTTTTCAAAGTTACCTGAATTTTTTTCTGTACAGCAGTGCGATACTCTTCTTTGTCGACAAAGTCGCTCAAATTACTGCTGCTGGCCAGCATTTCAAGCGTACTCGGCTGTCCGTCAACATACATCGTTTTGATGTCGACTGCCAATAGTTGCTTCTGGCGCGCCAATTCTTTTTGCCCATCGTCGATTTGCTGTTGTAATTTGGCCTGCTCGTTCAAGTTGTCATTAATAACCTGCTGCAGTGCATTGATTTGAGTCTGCAGTCTATTAATCGCATCTTGATAGCTGTCAGCCTGCGCCTGTAAATCACCCAGAGTTGCTTGTGCTCCGCTATTCTGCTGCTGTAGCGCTTTAATCTGCTCATCAAACTGGTCGGCGCGGACAATCGGCACGGCCACGCCAGCGATTACCACAAGTGCCACGACAATAACCACCGGCGCAGTGATGAGGTGTTTAATGAGGCTGTTTTGTTTTTTGTTTTTGAGTTTCATGCGATGA
>DASYJQ010000187.1:0-18844 GCA_035996265.1 Saccharimonadales bacterium (SeqCode) | reverse complement strand
GCTTTGTGTTCCGGGCTGTTCATCCAGGCGGTGATAGTACTGTCGTTGCTGTCGAAGCCGTAGGCCAGGTTTTCGCCGGCGTTTTTATAGCTATAACCGGCATTGGCAAAAAATGTCCAGGGGGTAGCGCCGTCCGGTGTGTTGTGCGACCAGTAATCGCGGCTGGCCATATCGTTGGCTTTGGTCTGGGCGGCTTGGTTGAGCGTGCCATTCAAGGCCAGACTGCCAAGCCCGGCTGCAACACGTTGGTTGTTAGTGCCGGCTACTAAGCCGCTGGCGTTGACGTCGGTGGCATAGCCGAGTACGTTGTGGGCAGCGATTCCCCATAGGTTACTGAATACCAAACCGACAGCCACAATTAAGAGCAACGGAATATATGGCCAGTAGGGTTTCATATACCGGTCGTCTTTTTTGTGGTGGGACCCTTGGCGTCGTTTGTGATGGACGGTTGGAGATCGTTTTGATTTGGTTACAAGCACCATCTTGCCACTAGTGTAGCATATTGCTTGTGGCTGGGCTAAATCTTATAGCGTAAACTTGCAGTGATACAGCGCCATCGCAGCGGCCTGAACGACATTAAATGACTCTTTTTTACCGAACATCGGTATTTCGAGCGTGACGTCGCAGGCGGCGAGCACTTCCGGCTCGACGCCTTCTACTTCGCGCCCCACCAATAAAATGATTTTTTCGGGCGGGTGATAATCCGGCAGCGACCGGGAATCTTCGGCTTGTTCGACGGCCGCTACTGCCCAGCCAGCTTTCTTATACTTAGCTAGCACCGGCAGGATTTCGTGGTGGTAATCCCAAGCGATAGAGTCTTCGGCGCCCAAAGCGGTTTTGTGAATGCGGGAAGTGATGCGGAACGACTCGTGCGGCAAGCGGCGGTCATTGGCGTGGGTCGGGTGCGGCGTGTAACCGCTTAAAATCACTTTTTGTACGCCAAGGCCTTCGGCAGTGCGTAACAGGGAGCCAACATTATGAACGCTCCGTAAATTGTGGGCAACTAGAATAATATCGCGCATTGATTATTACTATACACGTTTTATAGAAACTGCTCATGCTATATACTTTGACGTATGAGCCAGGACGCACGGCGTGATGAAGAAGTCGCTACACAGCGGCGGGCCCGACTACTCGGGCTGAATTATTTTGATACCTCGCAAATGGCCGATAAGACATTGTATAAGGACCTTATACCGTTGCAGGATATGTACAACATGCGTGTCGTGCCCTTGCAGGCCGACCAGAGTACGACGACTTTCGGGATTATAAACACTACATCCCAACAGTCGGTGCGCCTGCTGCAGCAGAAATTCAGTGACCGCCGCAACTCATTTTTATTGATTTCGGATGCCGGTTTCCGCGATCTAATGCATTTGTACGACCCGCCCAAGCAGGTGACTTACCAGAAGATTGCCATCGGTACGACGAACGATCAAAGCATGATCGACGCTATTTCACAGACTTTGGCCCAGGTGCGCTCAGACGACGTGCTCGCCTACCTGGTGCAGCAGTCATATAATTTGAAAGCCTCAGACATCCACCTGGAGAATCAGGAAGATTATATCCGGGTACGCTTCCGTGTCGACGGCGTGCTGCACAGCGTCGCCCGCATCGCCAAAGACAAGTACCACCAGCTGATGTCTTCAATCGCCAGCGCCGCCAACGTATCATCCGATGCCCCTGACGCCCAGGCCGGGCATATTAATAACCAGTACCGTTTGGCTACCGGCGAGCAAGTTTCGGTGAACCTGCGTGTCGAAACTGTCCCAACCGTCTATGGTCAGGACGTTGTAATGCGTTTGTTCAACCTTAAAATGGAACTTTTGAACCTCGATAAACTGAGCCTGTCGGAGCGCGAACGGGACGTCGTCAATGACGTCATTAGCCACCCTTCCGGCATGGTATTGGTGGTGGGGCCGACCGGTTCCGGTAAGACGACCACCCTTTATTCGTTAATTAACACCCTTAACAGCGACGAGCGCAAGATTATTACCCTGGAAGACCCGGTGGAATACTTCATGCAAGGGGTTGTGCAGATCCCGGTCACCAGCGATAAGAACCAGTCCGGCTTTGCCGAGAAGTTGCGCGCCGTGTTGCGCTTGGATCCCGACATCTTGATGGTCGGCGAGATTCGCGACCAGGATACCGCCAAGACGGCGCTGCAGGCCGCCTTGACCGGGCACTTGGTGCTCAGCACCTTCCACGCCTCGTCGGCCGCCGCCGCTTTGACGCGCATGATCGACTTTATCGGTATTAACCCCTTGTTCGCCTCCGCCATGCACTTGATTATGGCTCAACGCCTGGTCCGTCGCCTGGATGATGCCACTAAGCAGGCTTACAAGCCGGACGAGGGCCTCAAGGCTCAACTACAGCGTGTCCTGAGTACCTTGCCGCCCGCCATGCCCAAGCCGGACGTCAACGCCATTACGCTATACAAGCCCGGCACCTCCGCCCAGAACCCGTTTGGCTATGTCGGCCAAATACCTATCCGCGAACAAATGCAGATGACACCTGGCGTGCAGCAAATCTTGCGCTTGCCGCCGGAACAAATCACTACTGACGTACTCCAACAGAAAGCAGTCGAGGACGGGATGCTGACCATGCTCCACGACGGCATACTCAAGGCCATCGCCGGCATTACCACGCTCGAAGAAGTCTATCGCGTCGTCAGTTAGATGTTCACATTTTAGCGAACTTATTGCGCACACCTGCTACACTACGTATATAGTGTTAAATCTCTTATAGACGCTGTGCTATAAGCTAATGTCTTAGCACGATACTGAGAGCGCACCATGACCGTATCGCCACTCGAACGAGGCCACATAGCCGAGTCTGTTGGCGGCGGTCGTGGAGAGCTTGCACTGCGATTAGGTTCTCTCATAGATGATAATGGCGTTGCCGAGCAACCAGCAATAACCCCGGAAGTAGATTCCGGGGTTATTTTAGAAGCGCGCGAAATTCCCGGCTTGCCGGAAGGCTTTTTCAATGCGGCCGTCTGGCGGGAAGACGACGCCACATTTTTACTTGGACGATATGTAAAAGAGCGCGGTAAACCGGGTGAACCAGATACTGGCGCGCTCATGTTGGCTGTACTCGCCGGCGAGCCGAGCGAAGTCGTAGAACTATCGTCTATATGGGAACCGGACGGGGCTGGCGACCAAATCGAAGACGCCCGGGCCATGCAGCATAAGGGCCTCGTTGTGCTTGGCTATTCCAGGTTGGCACAGGTTGATGGCCGGTACGTGCCGTTCCCTAGTTATTCGGTAACAACCACTGAGCAGTTGCGCAAGGGAGCCCTCCCGTCCACTTATTTTATTACTGAGCTTGGAGAAGGCCGCGAAACTACGCCAGTTGGCGGCGGCCCGAATATGTATCACCTGTTGCCCGGAAAAAATACCACTCCTTTTGGGCAGGGCGAATTTATGTTTAGACCCGAGGATGAGACCCATCGCCTATTATTATTTTCGGTTGATGTGATTGGGACGGCTCACGCCGAGCAGCACCTGGAATTCCCTAAGGATGAAATGCCGCCGTGGGCGGAGTTCAAAATAGGCTCAACCATGCCCCCGGTGTGGCTGAACGACAAAGAAGCGATATTTGTCTTTCACGGGATACAGATGGTGGACGGCAAGTATCACTACAGCATTGGTTCGGCCCGATTATATAGGGATGATCAGGGCAATTACGCCGTTGATAATTTTAGCCAAGAGCCGCACATAACGCCTGATTACTTTGCGGAAATGTTCTCCGGCAAGGAGGTGCAGCTTCGCCCGGAAGAAAGGTCGGCCGCATATCTTTGCGGCGGTTATCCTGAATATGACGAAAATGGAAGTCTAACGTCTATAAAAACATACCCGAATGTCGGTGATACGCATACGGTTGAAGTTACATTATCGGCAGATAAGATAATGGCGGGTTGGAACAGAGATACACCAGCCGCGGCGTAATATTTTATATAATGACGGCTGCAACAGCGGCCGCTAAGCGGTCGTCCAACACAGACGGCATGATGGTATCGGCGGTTGGATTTTTCACGAGCGCGGCGATGGCCTCGGCCGCTGCGATCTTGTGTTCATCGGTAATTTTGGTGACGCGGTTATCGAGCGCACCGCGGAAAATGCCAGGGAAGGCCAGGGCGTTGTTGACTTGATTGGGGAAGTCGCTGCGGCCGGTGGCTATAATGCCTACGCCAGATTGGCGGGCAATGTCCGGCATGATTTCAGGAGTCGGATTGGCCATGGCAAAGACAATGGAGTCTTTGGCCATTGTTTTGATCATGTCGCCGGTGAGCAAGCCGGGCTTAGAAACGCCGATAAATATGTCGGCGCCCTTTAAGGCGTCGGCAAGCGTGCCGCCCGCAACGGTGTCGCTGCCGCTAAAGCCGAGCAACTTCTTTTTTTCGTCGTTCAAATCGGTCCGGTCGCTGCTGATGATGCCTTTGCTGTCTATGGCAATAATCGTTGGCGCGGCGTACAGGTGCAGCAGTTTGGCAATAGCCATGCCAGCCGCCCCGGCGCCCACCAATACGATTTTGGTTTGGCCCAGCGTTTTGCCCGTAACCTTCATGGCGTTGATAAGCCCGGCCAGCACCACTATGGCAGTGCCGTGCTGGTCGTCGTGCATGACCGGGATACTAAGGTCAGCCTTGAGGCGTTCTTCGACTTCAAAACAGATCGGCGCGGCAATATCTTCGAGGTTGATACCGCCGAAGCTAGGGGCAATAGCTTTTACCGCGGCGACGATCTCATCGGCAGTGTGCACGTCCAGCACTATCGGCACGGCGTCGATGCCGGCAAAGTGTTTGAACAGCATAGCTTTGCCTTCCATGACCGGTAGTGCGCCATACGGCCCGATGTTGCCAAGCCCTAGGACGGCTGAGCCGTCACTTATAACAGCTACCAGGTTGTTCAGCCAGGTGTATTCGCGGGTTTCGTTGGGATGCCCGGCAACATAACTGCTGACGGCGGCAACACCAGGGGTGTAATATGTGCTGAGCTTTTCGCGGCTATCCAGCGTGTCTTTAAGCGCGATGGCGATCTTGCCTTTTAGCCGTTTGTGTTCTTCGAGGGCGAGTTTGCTGTAGTCCATGTGTGCAATTGTAAGGGGGCGTCACCGGTTTGCAAAGCATTTTACGGCATATGGCCAGCTGCGGTGCGGATTATGATACAGCCGGCACACCGGCGTGGTATATATAATGCATGAGCTTGTGAAAGCTTGACCGACAGTGGACCCTCATTATGCCGAAGTCAAAACATATTATCGTTTCAAACCGTTTGCCTATAAGCGTAGTCAAACAAGACGGCAAACTGTTATTCGTACCGAGTAGCGGCGGGCTGGCTACGGCCATGGCATCGTTAGATCATGGTACGACTGACCGGTTGTGGATCGGTTGGCCCGGCATTGCCAGCGACGATCTGACGCAAGCCGACAGGGCGGCAATTACTACAGAGCTGCACAGCCACGGCTGCCAGCCGGTGTTTCTTACCCAAGCCCAGGTGGAGGGGTTTTATGAAGGATATGCCAACGATACTATTTGGCCGCTGTTTCATTATTTTCAATCGCTGGCTAATTACGACAATGCCTACTGGGAAACGTACCAGGAAGTTAATGCGTTGTTCTGCGAGGCAGTCGTACGACAGGCCGACCCCAAGGCTTCTATATGGATTCACGATTACCATTTGTTGTTGCTGCCGAAATTGCTGCGGGCTGCGCTGCCGCACAGCACCATCGGGTTTTTCTTACACATCCCATTCCCCTCGTACGAAATTTTCCGTATGCTGCCTAACCGCAAGATTATCCTGGAAGGGTTACTCGGCGCTGACCTGGTCGGCTTCCACGTGTACGATTATGCCCGGCATTTTTTGAGCAGCGTGCTGCGCATCTGCGGGCTCGAGAACAAGCACGGCTCGGTTATGGCGGGTGAGCGGACCGTTAAAGTTGACGCTTTCCCCATAGGGATTGATTATCAGAAATTTGTCGGTGCTCTCGACGACAAAAACGTGCAGTCCGAACTGAAGGCGATGGAGACGCACTATGCCGGCCAGCGCATCATCCTGTCGATGGATAGGCTGGATTATTCCAAGGGGATCTTAAAACGCCTGGAAGCTTTTGAGGAGTTTTTGCGCCGGAATCCAGCGCTGCACAAAAAGGTCGTCATGGTCGTCATTGCCGTACCATCACGTACCGAAGTTGATACCTACAAAGATCTGCGCGACGCTATCGAGAAGGCCATCGGGCACATTAATGGGGTGTATGGCACAGTCGAGTGGACGCCTATATCCTACCAATTTAAAAATTTAGCTTTTGAACAAGTAGTAGCATTGTATGTCCGTGCGGATGTGGCCCTCATAACACCGTTGCGCGACGGCATGAACCTGGTAGCTAAAGAATACGTCGCGTGCAAACAGCGCTCGCCGGGCGTGTTAATTTTGAGTGAGATGGCCGGTGCGATAGACGAATTGCCCGAGGCGTTGAGTATAAATCCCAACGACATTGCCTCTATTGTTACTGCCGTCGAAACGGCTCTGGCCATGCCGGAGGACGAACAATTCGCCCGCTTACGCTCGATGCAAGCACGGCTGTCACGCTATACCGTACAGCGATGGGCGGCTGATTTTATGGAACAGCTCGACAAGACCAAGGAGTATCAGCGTCAGCAAGACAGCAAGATACTGACCGCTACGACCGAAAAAGGACTTATCCGCCGCTTTAAAGAAGCCAAGCAGCGTCTGCTGCTTTTGGACTATGACGGCACACTGCGTGAATTTGTAGCCAGTTACAACCCGCAGCTTGCCGTGCCCGGCGAGGCGCTCCTCACGCTGCTCGAGCGGCTTGCTCGATCGCCAAACACTAAGCTGTGTATAGTAAGCGGCCGTCCGCGGGAAATCCTTGAACTATGGTTCGGCCATTTGCCGATAGTATTGGCCGCCGAGCACGGCGCCTGGGTAAAATACGACGGCGTATGGTCTCAGCAGCCGGCGTCGATGCAAAACTACAAAAAGATCCTTTTGCCCATACTTGAGCACTATGCCGAGCGCACACCAGGCGCCCGTGTGGAACATAAGGAGGTGGCGCTGGTCTGGCATTACCGCAACGTCCCGACCGAGCTCGCCGCAGAGCGCAACGCCAGTCTTAGGTATGAATTGAATCAGTTGCTCGGCAATACCGACATCGGCATATATGCCGGCGCTAAGATCATAGAGATTAAGCCGCGCATGGTGCATAAGGGGGCGGTGGCGGATGATCTGTTGGCGCTCCACCCGGCAGATTTTATACTGGCTATCGGCGATGATTACACCGATGAAGATATGTTCGCCGTTATGCCCGAAGATGCCGTTACCATTAAGGTCGGCCGAGGCGATACGTCGGCGCGCTTCCAGGTGTTGTCCGTTAATGACGCCCGGGCATTCCTGCAAAAGCTGATCTAAGATAGCTACTTTTATTCCCCTAACAGATATGTTATACTTGGTCGATAGCGAAATATTAGTGTAAGGTTTGTAAAGTTATGCAATCTGTAATCCAAAAAATCGAAGCCAAATACAAGAAACCTGCCGTCGTTGACGTGCAGAGCGGTGACACCGTTAAGGTCCACCAAAAAATCCGTGAAGGTAGTAAAGAACGTGTCCAGATCTTCCAGGGCATGGTTATTCGTACCGACCGCAAGGGCAGCCACACCAGCCGTATCACCGTCCGCCGCATTGCCAGCGGTATCGGTGTTGAAAAGAGCTTTTTGCTGCACAACCCGCTCGTACTAAAAATCGAAGTTACCAAGCGTAGTAAAGTACGCCGCAACTACCTGACATACATGCGTGACCGCACCGGCAAGTCAGCCCGCCTGACCGCCGTCGACTTTGACAAAAATGCCGTAAACGACATCCACGACTACAAAGCCGAAGAGGAAGAAGCTAAGCTGGCTGAAAAAGTCGCCGCCGCTGCTGAAGCCGAAGTCGCCAAGAAGGCCGCTGAAGAAGCTGAAAAAGAAGCCAAAGTACAGGCCGCACTCGCTCAGCACGAACAAGCTGCTAAGTAAGCAAGCCCATATATAAAAAACGCCCGGATCTACCGGGCGTTTTTTATTACCAAAGTAAAGACTACTGGCCTTCGCCCACGAGAATAGGCGTGCAGTGTGTTTGGCCGATGTCGCCGCGTACCGATACGAGCGGTTGGTTTTGGTCGACGCCAGGGATGGAGGGCGTTTGCTGCCATTCGACCGATACCGGGCCTGTTCGGTGCGATTTGAAGCCGCCGGATAGGCCATCCTGGTACTTGGGGCTATAGGTCAGGTGAGCACCCGCCGGCGGCGTGCCTTCGGTGATGTCAGTCTGCAAGGTAAAGTTAGCCCCTGCTTCGCGCAATACTAGCTCGCAGGCCAATTGCGACGAACGCGGGTTCTTATTAGCTGCAGCTGTGCCATGTACGGCACTGGTCTTGCCACCGCCCTCAGTTGATGGAGCGCTATTATGCCCCTGTACACCAAAGATTACGGCCGCACTTCCAACAGCCAGTGTTGCTGTTACGCGGGGGTGTCTACGAACAAAAGACTCAGGTCCAAACATAATATTTTCCTCTTTGGTAGTTTATTGTATAGGTACGAAGTGTATATGGGCAAGCCGTTTTATGCAACAACCGCCGATGATGTGCTAGACTGGCGGTATGATCGTGGGGATAGATGAAGTTGGTAGAGGATGTTGGGCCGGGCCGGTTGTGGCCGGCGCCGTATTGCTGGCGCGCCCTATCAAGGGACTCAAGGATTCCAAGCTGCTTACCAAGCTGGCCCGCGAACGGCTGGACGCGGAAATCCGGGTGGCGGCGGTCGCCTTTGGCATCGGTTGGGTAACACCAGCCGACATCGACCGTTGGGGCCTCACCGAGGCGGTGCGGGTGGCTATGCGCCGCGCCTTCGAGGCGATCACAGCGCCGTACGAGAAAATCGTCGTTGACGGCAACTACAATTATTTTTCCGATTTCCCTAATAGCGAGGCGCTCATTGCCGCTGACAACCTGGTGCCGGCCGTGAGTGCCGCGAGTATTATCGCCAAGGTAGCACGTGACCGGTTTATGGCGGACATGGCTGTGAAATTTCCCGGCTATAGCTTTGAGAAACATGTCGGCTACGGAACTGCGGCCCACCGCGCGGCCATGAAATTACAGGGTATATGTGAATTACATAGGCGTAGCTTTAAACCGGTGCAACTGTTTGTGTCGTGAGTACCGCTACCGGGCGGCAAGCTGAAGCGGCCGCGGCCGCTTTTTAACACGGAAAGGCTGCTGTGTTGTCGCTCAAAACTGGCGCACGCGGCGCTGCGAAATCGATATTGTCGCCGAGCGCAACAAGATCTTGTATATATGCGAAGTTAAATATCGCCGGTCGGACAAACAGGGCACAGGGTTAGACTATATTACACCCAAAAAGCTGGCTCAAATGCGCTTTGCGGCCGGCTGTTTTATACACACTCAAGCCTGGAGCGGCC
Source organism: Saccharimonadales bacterium (SeqCode) (assembly GCA_035996265.1). GTDB lineage: Bacteria > Patescibacteriota > Saccharimonadia > Saccharimonadales > UBA4665 > PMNU01. Next base: position 9,371 of record DASYJQ010000187.1, on the reverse strand, counting down.
AGGTCAGCATCTGCGCAATAGAAGTGTCCGGTCCGGCGTTCCGGGTGACTGCTGCGGTTACTGATTTATAGTTTTGAAGAAAGCGTTGACGGCTGCGACATCGCGTTCCAGCCAGGTAATGCGGCTTTCCAGCTCTTCGATGCCCATGACGACGTTGCGCTTGAGCTGGGTCCAGTGCATGAGGGGTTCGTAGAACGCCTTGTATTCTTCGAATAGCTTGCGGGTATTAAAAGCGCTGGCGCTGTAGCGAGGGAAGTAGTCGAATGATTTGTCACGGGAGAACACTTTTTCGATCCATTTCCAGTTGTCGCGCACCCAGTTCCAGGCTAGTTCTTGCGTATAACGGTTGCGCTGTAAGAAGACCAGCCAAGTGTCGACGTCGTGCTGACGGACTTTGTCGGCATCTTTTAAGCGTTCCAGCAGGCGGACGCCGTCGGTAACCGAACGGGTGACAGTCAGCGCGCCGATAAGTTCCTGCTTAAGATCGACGTTGGTTGTTTTTTCTTCCAATGCGAGCAAGTAATCAAAGGCGCCTTCGGCAGCACTCCGAACGGCCGCGCCGAAGACAATGCCGCGCAGCTCTGACGGCACGGCCGCCGGATCGGATTTGTAGGCTTCAAACAATTCCAAGGCATGCTTGGTGATGATCTGGTGCTCGCCGTACACGCCCAAGCCCAGTATAGTGGCGCGAAGTTTGGTGTCCTGGCTGTCTTCGTCGTGCTTTTCTTCCCAGCCGAGGCGTTGGTATTCGGCCTCAATCAAGCGGCGGATGAGTTTTTTGATAGCCGGCTCCAGCTCGGGGCTGAGGTCAATAAAGCGCCGCGCGTCGGCGATAGTCAGAGAGATCATGTCCCAACCCGACTCGCTGGTTTCGTCGGCGTAGTGCATCAGTAATTCTAGCGTCGCTGCAAACGATAGCGTGCCTGCGCGGGCTAACATGCCACTGTCGCTCAATAATATGAGCCGCTCAGCCTCGGTCAAGGTATGTGAATCAACCAGGCCGGCAATAGCCGCCGCGTGCTCCGGGTTAACGTAGTGCACTAGGTAATGGCCCACTGCGCCTTGGTCGAGGCGAACGTATTCGGGACTTTTGAGCGTAACCTGAACGTGCTGCTTGGTTAGCAATGCCGGGATTTCGGGCGCGCTGGCCAACAGCGGTACCGGCCACAGGCGGGTTTTGTCGATGCTGGACTGATCCAGTAGGAAATGCGTTTGGGTTATGCTGAGGGATGTTTCGTATTGTTCGACATGCAGCACCGGGAAGCCGGAGCGCTCCAACCAGGGGTTCATCAAGGCGGCAATGTCTTTGCCGCTGGCCTCACTGAGCGCAGCCCACAGGTCATCGCCGATAGTGTTGCCGTAGGCGTGCTTGGCAAAGTATATCGCTAGGCCCTTGCGGAAGTCCTCGTCGCCAACATACTGCATGAGCATGTTAATCAGCCGGCCGCCCTTGGCGTACACAATTGACGGGTCGAAAAGGCTGTTGATTTCGTCGGGATGGTGCAGCTCCTGCTTGACGGCTTGGACGCTGGTGATAGCGTCGCGGCGGAAGGCGGCCAAGCCTTCCATGGCGACCGCCATATTCCAGACGCGCCATTCCGGGAACATGGCGTCGGTAGCGACGTATTCCATGACGTTGGCAAAGCTTTCGTTCAACCACAGGTCGTCCCACCATTTCATCGTCACGAGGTTGCCAAACCACTGGTGTGACATTTCGTGATTGATGACCAGGGCGGTGTATTCGCGGCTGGACTGTGAGCTGGTGGCCGGTTCTACGACCAGGAATGGCTCACGGAAGGTGATGGCGCCCCAGTTTTCCATGGCCGCCGCTGTAAAGTCGGGCAGGGCGATGAGGTCGCATTTAGGCAACGGGTACGGCACGCCGTAGTAGTCGTTAAAGAATTCGATGCTGCGCTTGGCAGTGTCCAGACCAAAGTCGAGTGATGACGGTGAGTGCGCTTTGGTAGACCACACCCGGACTTCGACGCCGTCTTTGGTTTTGGTCTCACGGGAATGCATGTCGCCGTAGACGAAGTTAAGAAGATACGTCGACATGCGCGGCGTTTGCTGGAAGGTAGTAAGCAGTTTGCCGTCTTTTTCGATTTGCTTGGCTGGCAGCGTGTTGCTGATAGCTGTCTCGTGCAAAGGCGACGCCAGGGTCAGCTCAAATGTCGCTTTGGCCTCCGGTTCGTCAACGCAGGGCAGTACTTCGCGGGCGTGGTGGCTTTCTAGGTCAGTGGCGATCAGGGCTTTGCGCTGGCCGTTGATTTCGTAGCGGCAGGGGTAAATCCCGTGGATGCTGTCGTCGAATGTGCCTTTGTATGACAAGGTGATGGTGTAGATGCCGGGGTACAACAGCGTGTCGGCATGCAACCGGACTTCGTCGAGAGTACGATGGTGGTTGATGCGGCTGATAGTAACCGGCTGATCACCTTTTTTATCGTGCTTGACGACGGTGGCGCTGGTGACGGTCAAACCGTGCTGGTGCAAGGTTATGCGCTGGCTGGGACGGCCTTTCTTTTTCCCGGTGACAGTTACTTCGCCGCGAATCTGCTGGGTGTCGCGGTCCGGGTCAATAAATAAGGTGTAGTGTTCGGGCGCAAACCCTGTAAATAAACGGCTGACTTTCTTCATTAGTTCATTCTAGCATGCCGCCCAGATGAGCCACAGCGCACGGATAGTAATTATGTAGTGTTTATGGTATTATAGTATTCATGAATCACGACAGAATGCCCGCAATCCCTAGTCCTGAAGATACGTTTGACTTTCCGGAAGTAGAGCGCAGACCATTATTTGAGGCTGGTAAGGCCTTCACTGCATCTAGCGAGCCACTCGGCGGCCTTCGGGTGCGTAACATACCTGAGGAAATCGTGCGTGCCCACGGCATTCCCTATGACCGCATACAGGTAGTACACACCCAGAGCCATCCAGTGCACGGTGGCATGATTGCTCCGGAGTCCGTTGCTATTTGCGGCACACGCCAAGTGGCACATAGCCTCGAATTGGGCGAGGGTGTTGCCGAAGCTATATTTGGTAGCGAAGATAAAATGGTCGTGCTCAATGATGAATCGGCAGGCGACCCTGCGGTAGCCATCCCTGGTGTCGATCTTGGCATTAGCATAGAACGCGAGACCTTTATGAAATTTAACCTCAACGACGGGCGTATGGCCCTCGGCGAGCCAGACCCATTTACAGAAGCCGAAATACGTGACCTAGCATTCGCTGTCCAGGATGCCGTGCTGGCTGAAGTTTGACGCTACGTTGACAGGTAGAAAACGGGTTGCTATACTATAAGAGATTGGTCGGCCACTGTGGTCGGCTTTTTTCGTATAAACCTCCTGAAATCAAGAAAGGAAACACCTATGGAACTCGATTTCAAACAACTCGGTGGCGCCATCAAGGCGATTGCCGAGGAAAAGAACTTGTCCGAAGACGCCGTTAAAGAAGTCGTCGAACAAGCACTAGCCGCAGCCTACCGCCGCGACTACGGTGAACGCGAACAAGAAGTCCGCGTGACCATGAACCTCAACACCGGCGATGTTGACGCGTACGTCATGAAAGAAGTCGTCGAGACTGTCGAGAACCCGGCCTACGAGATTACGCTCAAAGAAGCCGGTGTCATGCAAAAGAACGCCCAGCTGGGTGACTTCGTAGAAGTCCACGAAAAAGTTAACGACTTCGGCCGTGTCGCCGCCCAGACCGCTAAGCAGGTTATCTTGCAGCGTTTGCGCGAAGCTGAACGCGAAATCGTCATGGACGAGTACGAAGACAAAATCGGTACCGTTATTAACGCACTCGTATCCCGCGCCGAAGGCAACATCGTGCGCGTCGACCTGGGCAAGGCACAGGGTATTATGCCCCGCAGCGAACAGATCCAGGGCGAACGGTACTACCCCGGCCAGCGCCTCAAGGTGTACCTGAAGGACGTTGAGCGCGGCATGCGCGGGCCACAATTAGTAGTGTCACGTGGTTGCAAAGAATTTATTGAATGGCTGTTCCGCGCCGAAGTTCCAGAAATGGAAAGCGGCGCCGTCGAAATCAAGGGCATGGCTCGCGAAGCCGGTGTTCGCACCAAGCTGGCTGTTAACAGCACCGTCCCCGGTGTTGACCCGGTCGGCACATTCGTCGGGGGCCACGGCACCCGCGTCAATGCGGTCATGAGCGAAGTCGGTGAGCAGGAAAAAATCGATATTATCGTTTTTAACGACACGCCAATCGAATACATCACCAGCGCTTTGAGCCCTACGAAGGTCACACGCGTTGAACTGGACGAAGCTAACAAGAAGGCTCGCGTCATCGTACCCGAAGACCAACTTAGCATCGCCATCGGTCGCGGCGGCCAAAACGTGCGCCTGGCCAGTAAACTAACCGGCTACGAATTAGACATCGAAGCTGAAAAAACACACCACACAGAAACGGAGAAACCAATGGAAGAAGAACACAAGAAAATTGCTGAAACACCCAAGGCGCCAGCCGCTCCGGCTACAAAGCCGGCTGGTCCGTTAAAGCTGAAGAAGAAGAGCGAACTTGAGAACAGCTTGCTTGAAGCCATCGAAGAACACGGCGAATAGTAACTAGTTAGCTGGGCGTAGACATGCTACGCCCAGAGTCCTATCTCCCAATTAAGAAGGGGATAAAAAGTTAATTAGCACTCTTGACTCGTGAGTGCTAGTTTATTATCATAGTTATATGACACCAAACTCAGCAGATTTCCAAGACTTTTTAAATCACCTGACGAATAACGCGTTAGAGAGTTTAAAACACGCTGACGCCATCGCCCGCAGCTTTGGCAGTGCCTATGTTGGCACCGAACACTTGCTGCTTGGCATTCTGGCCCAGGATTCCAGCGTTGGCGCCAAAATACTTGAAGGCGCCGGCATCACGCTGGACCGCGCCCGCCTTGCCTTGAACCTGACACCCAAGACATTAGTGCTGAACGCCGGCGCTAAAGGCCTGAGCGAAACCGCCAAGCTGACCTTAAAGATGGCGTACGACACCGCCCAGGACTATAACCAGGACTTTTGTGGTACCGAGCACATCCTAACGGCGTTATTAAGCCAAAAGAACGCCCGCGCTACGGTGCTGCTGCGTTCCATGAACGTTGACGTCGATTCATTAAGCGGGGAATTAGAACAGTTCCTGAACCGCCAACAATATGATGACGAAGACAGCGGTACGGGCACTGACACGCGCCGCCGCCGTGGCGGCAAAGGCCGCAAGACTGCACTCGATTTCTTTGGCACCGATATGACCGCCGAAGCCCGCGCCGGTAAACTTGACCCCGTCGTTGGCCGTGAAGCCCAAATTCGCCGCGTCATTACTATTCTGAACCGCCGCACCAAGAATAATCCTGTCCTTATCGGGGAGCCGGGTGTTGGTAAGACGGCGATTGCCGAGGGCCTCGCCCAACGCATAATTTCCGAAGATGTTCCGGACAGCTTGCTCGACAAGCGTTTGATTATGCTTGACCTGGCCGGTATGATTGCCGGTACCAAATACCGCGGCGAGTTCGAAGAGCGTCTTAAAAAAGTTATGGCCGAACTTGAGCAGGACAAGAATACGATTGTATTTATAGACGAGCTGCACCTGATCGTTGGCGCCGGCGCCGCAGAGGGAGCTATGGACGCCGGCAACATCTTGAAGCCAGCATTGGCTCGCGGTAAAATCCAGTTGATCGGCGCAACTACCACCGCTGAATACACCAAGCATATCGAAAAAGACGCTGCCTTGGAGCGCCGCTTCCAGCCGGTCCAAGTCCCCGAAGCCACCGTGCCGGAAAGCATGGCCATACTAAAAGGCCTGCGCAAGCACTACGAATCATTCCACAGCGTAACGGTCAGCGACGAAGTCATCGATGACATTGTCCAGCTCAGCAAACGATACGTTAATGACCGTTTCATGCCGGACAAAGCTATCGACCTGCTCGACGAAACCGCCGCTCATCTGCGTACCGGCAAGGGCAAGACCAGCCCCGAAGTCCGCAATCTGCAAAAAGAATTGAAACTGGTATCGACCCGTATTGATGACGCTGTCGACAACGAAGATTACCAAAAGGCCGCCGAATACAAAACGCGCGCCAGCCAAATTAACGAAGAACTTGCCAAGTTGCATGCCAACGACAAGGGCGTTAAAGCCATCGCCATGACCAGCGAAGATGTCGCGGAAGTTATTGCGCGAATGACCGGCGTCCCGGTCAAAAAAGTGATCCGCTCCGAAGCCAAGTACTTGCTGCACCTCGAAAAGAGCCTTGGCAAGCACGTTATCGGCCAAGACGAAGCCGTCGAAGCAGTGTCGCGCGCCATTCGCCGCAACCGTTCCGGTATCGGTAGCGCCAAGCGCCCGATTGGTTCGTTTATCTTCCTCGGTCCGACCGGCGTGGGGAAAACCGAAATGGCTCGCGTGCTGGCTCGTGAATTCTTTGGCAGCGACGACGCGCTCATCAAGATCGATATGTCCGAATTCGGCGAACACCACAACGTCGCCCGTCTGGTCGGCGCACCGGCCGGTTATGTTGGCTACGAAGATGGCGGCCAACTGACCGATAAAGTCCGCCGCCGCCCATACAGCCTGGTACTGTTCGATGAAATCGAAAAAGCCCATCCCGACACATTTAATATGCTGCTTCAGATTCTCGAAGACGGCGTGTTAACTGACGCTAAAAACCGCAAGATCGACTTCACCAATACTATCGTCATTATGACCAGCAACATTGGCGCCGAGAAGCTGCAAAAAGAAGCCAATCTTGGTTTCCACGCGCTTGACGCCAACGATCAAAAGGACCTCGACGCCTTGCACGAGCGCAACCGCGATAAAGTTATGGACGACCTTAAAAAGCGTATGCGGCCTGAATTCTTAAATCGTATTGACAAGGTTATTGTGTTCCGCGCGCTGACTAAAAAAGACATTTACCGCATCATTGACCTGCAAGTTTCCGAACTTGGCAGCCGCTTGCAACGCCATGGCTTGGGTGTTCAACTGACGGCTGGCGCCAAGCAATTCCTGCTCGATAAGGGGTATGACGCCCGCAACGGCGTGCGTCCGATGCGCCGCTTAATCCAAGACGAATTAGAAGACCATATCGCAACCGGTATGCTGTCCGACGAGTACGAAAAAGGCAGTATTCTGACCGTTAGCGTTAAGGATAAGCAACTTACATACACTATTGATCACGAATAATGTACACTAGGGCATATGATGCCCGACCCTTCACGTGTTAATGATTCAGAATCAATAGACGCGACCAACCAATCTGGCCCGGGTAGCACCCAAATATCGTCCGAAGCCACACTTCAGGAGCCCGCCGGGGCGCCTACTGAACCGCGCAGTTCATTGCTGCGTAAGCTATGGCCGCCGGTTATTCTCGTGCTGCTGATTGCCGCCAGCGCGCTGTTGTGGTTGCGGCAGGACCAGGTCTTGGACTGGGTACGGTTGCGCGGCTATACACCCGCAGCCAACATTAAGGAAATTGCCCAGCAGACAACTATGACGCCGTACGGCCAGCGGTTGTTCTATGTGAACCGGCCAGCCATCGAAGACAAGGCGTCATTTAATTCGCACTGTCCGAATGCCTCTAAGGAAGTGGCCGTGCTGGGTTGCTACCGTGGCGACCGGCAGGGTATATACGTATATAACGTGACCGACGCCCGCTTAAGTGGCATCGAGCAGGTAACTGCGGCCCACGAAATGTTACACCAGGCCTATGACCGTTTGGGCGCTTCAGAAAAGAATCAAATCAATGCCCAACTCGAAGCCTATTACCAGACCATTACCGACACTGCGCTTAAAGAAAAACTTGATGCCTATAAAAAAATTGAGCCGAATGATTTGGTCAACGAAATGCACTCCATTTTTGGCACAGAGGTGTCCAAACTGCCCGTCGGGTTAGAGAATTATTACAAGCGCTACTTTACCAACCGGCAGCAATTGTTGGCTTACCACGATCAGTATCAGTCGGCATTTACCCAGCGCCAGGAGCGCATTGCGGCGATTGACGCCCAGCTTGTTGCCTGGAAAAAGCAGCTCGATGCCGATAACGCGACTATCACTGCCAGCGAAAAAGAAATTCAACAGGAGCGTACCGAAATGGACGGCTGGCTGCACGACAATCAAATAAGTAAGTACAACGCCGCGGTACCCGGCTTTAATGCCAAGGTTGAAAGTTACAAACAGCTCGTGGGTGATACTAACACGCTTATTAACCAGTACAACGCGTTCATTGATGAACGCAACACATTAGCTGTCCAAGAAGCAGAGCTTATCAAGGCGCAGAACAGCAACGCATCGTCAGCCGATACGCAGTAGGCGGTGGTACAATAGGGGAACATGGCAAAAGAGAGACTCAGATACGTTTGTACAAATTGCGGGGAGTTGTCGTTAAGCTGGGCCGGTAAGTGCCCGCAGTGCGGCGCATGGAACACGCTCCAAGAAGAAGTGGTTATTGCAACGGGCGGCTTTGGCGGCACGACGGCAACGAGCGGCCACGCCTTAAAAGCGGCTTCGGTTGATACGCTTATTAAACACGATCAGGCCCGCCTGATAACCGGCATGGACGACATTGACGTTGTGCTCGGCGGCGGCATTGTGCAGGGCAGCGTTAACCTGATTGCCGGCCAGCCCGGTATCGGTAAGAGCACGTTGTTGTTGCAGTTGGCCGACAGCGTCGCCAAAAAGCATAAAGTACTGTATGTCAGCGGGGAGGAATCCGGCCATCAAATTGGCATGCGCGCCGAGCGTTTAGGCGTTAACGGCACCAAACTGCAACTGGCGACCAGCAACAGCACCGACGACATCGCCGCCTCGATTGCTACCAAAGAATATGACTTAGTCGTTGTGGATTCTATCCAGACCATTGCCGCCAGCGGAATTGCGTCAGCCGCAGGCAGCGTATCGCAGATTACTAATAGCGCTCATATAATCATTCAAGCCGCCAAGCAATCCGGCACTGCCGTTATGCTGGTTGGCCACGTGACTAAAGAAGGTTCAATCGCCGGGCCAAAAGTATTGGAGCACGTCGTTGACGTTGTGCTGCAATTGGAAGGCGACCGCTACGGCGGTTTTAAGGTGTTACGCGCCACTAAAAATCGTTTCGGGCCGACCACCGAAGCCGGTATTTTTGAAATGGACGGCGAAGGCATGAAGCCGGTCAAGAACCCCTCGGCTGCGCTGCTGGCCGAGCGCCAGGTGAGTGATGGCTCGATTGTGCTGGCTACCTTGGAAGGCACACGCCCGTTGTTGGTCGAGGTGCAGGCGCTTGTAAACAAGACCAGTTACGGCTACCCTAAGCGAGCGGCGAGCGGTATTGACCTGAATCGTGTCAATTTGCTTGTGGCGATGTTAGAACGGCGCACAAAGTTATCCCTGGCCGATCAGGA
>DASYJQ010000186.1:0-8569 GCA_035996265.1 Saccharimonadales bacterium (SeqCode) | reverse complement strand
GGCGCACAGGTATTTATGCTTATTGCCTGGAACGTCGTCATTCGCATACTATGGCGATTAGAAGAAACCACCATGCTTGATCTGAACATGACCGTCTTTACCCACTTGATGACCATGAGCCAACGCTTCTTTAACAACCGTTTCGGCGGGTCGTTAGTGTCGCAGGTTAATAAATTTGTCGGCGCCTTTGAACGCATGGCAGATACCCTTGTTTGGAACATTTACAAGCTAATACTGGCGTTTATATTCACCGCGGCAATCCTGATTCGTCCGGCACCGCTGTACGTCGCCGGCATCTTACTGCTTGCCGTCGTCTATGTGATAGCCGTCTATAAAGTAAAGAAGCGCGAGTTGTCGCACAACGAAGCCTGGGCAGCCCGCGAAACCAAACGTACCGGGCAATTAGCCGACTCGATTACTAACATCGCCGCCGTTAAGGCCTTTGCTCATGAAGAACGCGAAACCATGTTATTCAAAAAACGGGCTGACACCGTATGGAATGCCTCCCTGGGCACCATGAAAATAACACTTAAGCATGAACTGATCACTAACTTGATCCAACGCTCGATGTTCTTCGCGTCTATCGGTATTGCGTTGTGGCTGGCGATTAGCGGTAACGAGCAGGTCGGACTGGTGTACCTGATACTGGTTTACACCAACGGTATCATCGGCCGTCTATGGGAGCTGAACCGTACATTCCGCGACTTTAACCGCGCTTTTGGCGATGCCCGCGATATGACCGACATTCTGAGCATGGAACCCGATATTAAGGACCCGGCCGAACCGCTGCCGGTCCATATTCAGCGTGGCGACATCGCCTTTAAGGGCGTCCAGTTCCAACACAACGACAAAGGTTCCAAGATATTCAAAGGCCTGGAATTACACCTTAAACCGGGCGAAAAAATCGGCCTGGTCGGACCGAGTGGTTCTGGTAAAACGACGCTGACTCAACTTTTGCTACGCCTGATGGACATTCAAAAAGGTGAAATCTTAATCGACGGTCAAAATATCGCCCACCTCAGACAAACCGACTTGCGCGACCACATTGCCTATGTGCCGCAGGAACCGATGATGTTCCACCGCAGCATTAAAGAAAATATCCGTTATGGCCGGCTGGAAGCCTCTGACAAAGAAGTTATAGCTGCCGCCAAAATGGCCAACGCCCATGAGTTCATCCAAACGCTGCAAGACGGATACGATACGCTGGTTGGCGAACGCGGTACCAAGCTATCCGGCGGACAGCGGCAGCGCGTGGCCATTGCCCGCGCCATGCTTAAAAATGCCCCGATACTGGTATTGGACGAGGCCACCAGTGCCTTAGACAGCGAAAGCGAAGTGCTCATTCAAGACGCTTTGTGGCGCTTAATGCAAGGACGTACTGCCATTGTGATTGCCCACCGGTTAAGCACTATTCAAAAAATGGACCGTATTCTGGTGCTGGAAAAAGGTACAATTGTAGAGCAAGGGACGCACCGCGAACTCCTACGAACACAAGGGGTCTATGCTAAATTGTGGACTCACCAGTCCGGCGGCTTTATAGAGGATTAACATGAAACGCACTCAACCTAAACCCACGATTAAAACCGTCCGCTTCTTTTGGGACACGGCTTGGCGGCACCCCGGTCATGTACTTGGCCTGCTTATCGGCGGCCCGCTGACAGTATTTATCTACTCGTTCCTGCCGCCATTAATTATGGCCAGCGTACTGAACCGCTTGAGCAAGGGTGACTACCAGGCCGGCCACATTTGGGCCAGCTTTGGCCCCAGCCTGGTCGCCTACGCCGTGTTAATGATGTTTGGCGGCATCTTTGCTTGGCGCGTTGTGGACATATTAGATTGGCATTTGGAAGGTAAAGTGGAACGTGACCTGGCTCGCCGCGTCTTTAACCACTTGCTGCAGCAAAGCGCCTCGTTCCACTCCAACCGCTTCGGCGGATCGCTGGTTTCACAAACCAGCAAGCTGTTGGGCGCCTACATCCGGGTAGCGGATACCACCGTGTTCCAGCTACTGCCGTTGCTGACATCAATAGTATGCGCGACCGCCATTCTGGCGCCGCGGGCTCCGGAGTTTGCAGCCATTTTGTTCGGTTTCTGCGTATTTTTTATCGCCTGTTCGGTACTGGTGACCCGCAAAGTCCGGACGCTCAGTGTCAAACAAGCTAATGCCGAAAGCGCCCAGACCGGTTACTTGGCAGATGCCATTACTAACGTGATGGCCATCAAGAGTTTTGCCGGTACCCCGTTCGAAAAACGCCAATTCGATAGCGCCACCGACAAGACCCGCAACTATTTGAACCAGCTAATGGTAGCCAGTCAAAAGCAGCAGGCCTTCTTTGGGACGCTGACCAACATCATTTCCGCCCTTTCCCTAACTATGGCTGTGGTTGGTGTTATGACATACCACGCCAACCTGGGCACGGTGTTTTTGATACTGACATACACGAGCATCATAACGCAACAACTGTGGATGTTCGGAACCGGTACGCTTAAAAACTACAACCGTGCCTTGGGCGACGCCCAAGATATGGTGGAAATTCTGAGTATTGAACCTGAGGTTAAAGACCCGCAGTCACCGGAAAAGTCCCGCATCAAACAAGGCGCTATTGAGCTGCGCAATGTGGAATTCACTCACCCTGAATCGCGCCAAGATGATTCCTTGTTCAATAACCTGAGCCTGAACATCAAAGCCGGTGAAAAAATCGGTGTCGTCGGGCACTCCGGTTCCGGCAAGACAACGCTGACTAAGCTGCTGCTACGCTACAACGACATTGACAGCGGCGAGATTCTCATCGACGGCCAGAATATCGCCCGCATTACCCAGGACGACCTGCGCAGCAGCGTCGCTTATGTGCCACAGGAACCCTTACTGTTCCATCGCAGTATTCGCGAGAATATCGCCTACGGCAAGCCGGACGCCACTGAAGCCGAGATCCAAGCGGCAGCTACAAAAGCCTTTGCCGATGAGTTCATAGCCACCCTGCCCAAGGGCTACGACACGCTGGTTGGCGAGCGTGGCGTTAAGCTGTCCGGCGGCCAGCGACAGCGAATTGTCATTGCCCGGGCCATTATTAAAGACGCTCCGATCCTGGTCCTTGACGAGGCGACATCTGCCCTCGACAGCGAAAGCGAAAAACTCATCCAAGCCGCTTTGTGGAAATTAATGGAAAACCGCACGGCCATCGTCATTGCCCACCGGTTAAGCACTATCCAACGCATGGATCGTATTGTCGTACTAGACCACGGCGCTATCGCCGAAGAAGGTACTCACCAATCGCTCCTGAGAAGTAAAGGCACGTACGCCCGGCTATGGGCGCACCAATCAGGCGGATTCCTGGAAGACTGACATGGCAGAGACATCGACAAATCTTCAAACAATCAAAATATACACTTCTTATTGGCGTAAATACCCCGGCACTATTGCTGGCTGCATGCTAATTGGGCCGGCCTACGCCCTGCAGGTAATTGTCAGCCCACTGTTTATCGCTAAAGCCCTGGGGCAACTAGTCAACCATCAGCCAATTAACAACAACTACCTGTGGTACGCCGGTCTGACGATGCTGGGCGGCGCCATACTGCAATACGTTTCTGACCATGGCTTTATTATGAGATTCTGTAACTTCGTCACTCGCGACCTGTATAACGTCACCATTACGCATTTACTGCGCCAGGAATACGGCTTCTTCGCCAACAGTTTTAGCGGATCGCTCGTTGCTCAAGCTAACCGTTTCGCCAAGGGCTATGAAGCCTTCAGCGACGCGGTCTTTCTGGAAAGCCTGGGGTTGTTATGCGGCGTGCTTGTAGCCCTAGGAGTTATGATTTACTACAACCCGTTGTTGGGAAGCGCCGTTGCATTACTCTGGGCTGTATCAATAGCTATTGTCGCCTATCTGGCCATCCGTCGCATGCCCGTTAGGCGCGCTGCCGTCGCCAAAGAAAGCCAGCAGACTGGCGAACTGGCTGACGTTATCTCTAACGCCGTAACCGTCAAGACATTCGCGCAGGAAGCAGAAGAAGAGCGCCGCTACGATTTGACCAACCTGGTGCGTTCCAAATACTACTACCGCAGTTGGGGCAGGGCCGTTAATAATGCCTTTGCTATTAACTTATTATGTATCGCTTTGCAGTTGCTGGTATTTATCGGCGGCATTATGGCCGTCCGGCATGGCACGCTAAGCATTGCTATGTTCCTGCTGTTCCAGGTGTACATATTGCGGGTCATCGACAGCCTCGGTAAAGCCGCAATGGTTGTCCGCAAATTAGAAGGTACGCTTGGCGATACCCAGGAAATGACCGTGCTGCTGGGCCGGCAATCGCAAATCGTCGATCCTGAGCACCCTGAACCCAGCAAAATTGCCAAGGGCGCTATTGCACTTACGAACGTCACCTTCGGCTACGATCTGCACAGCAAGAACAGCCCGGCTTTACTGAAAAATTTCAACTTGCATATCGAACCCGGCGAGCGTGTCGGCCTGGTTGGGCCGAGCGGCGGCGGCAAGACAACGCTAACTAAACTGATGCTCCGCTTTAATGATGTTCAGGACGGCATCATCACTATAGACGGCCAGGATATCCGCGTCATCAGGCAGGACGACCTCCATAACGCTATTTCATATGTACCGCAGGAGCCGCTGCTATTCCACCGCAGTATTCGCGAGAACATCGGTTACGGCGACACCGCCGCCAGTGAGGCCGCAATTATTACAGCCGCCAAGCAGGCCCACGCCCATGAGTTCATAAGCAGCTTGCCTAACGGCTATGACACTTTGGTCGGCGAACGGGGCATTAAATTGTCCGGCGGCCAACGCCAGCGCATTGCGATTGCCCGGGCCATGATTAAAAAAGCGCCGATTTTGGTCCTCGACGAAGCCACCAGCGCCCTGGACAGCGAAAGTGAAATTTATATTCAAGACGGCTTGTGGAAATTAATGCAAGGCAAAACCGCGCTGGTTATTGCCCACCGCTTAAGCACCATTCAGAAGATGGACCGCATCGTCGTATTAGATAACGGCCGGATTACCGAAACGGGCACCCATAAACAACTCGTCGCCAAAAAAAGACTCTATGCCCGATTGTGGACGCATCAATCCGGTGGATTCCTAGAAGAGTAGTACAATAGAACAAATGGCTAAAACGACACCGAGCACTACACCCGGCATTGACCGTGACACACTCCGGATATTCTGGCAGGCGAGTTTGCGGAACCCTAAACATTTGCTGATACAGGCCTTGCTCTTCCCTATCGGCGCTTTCTGCCTCGGCACGATCGTTCCGCTGTTTATCGGTAAGGTACTAGCGACACTTGGGCATGCTCACACTCACCCGGAACCCTACGTCGTCGGCTTCATTATTGCCGGCTTCATAGGTTTCCTATGCAACCGCTTTGGTTTTACCGCCTACTTGCAGTACCAAGCGCATACCATGAGTATGCTCCAGTCACAGGGCCTAACCGCCCTGCTTAAACGGAGCATGGGGTTCCACAATAACAATATTGGCGGCAAATTGGTGTCGGATGCCAGTGAGTTCCCGAGCGGATTCGGTATGCTCAGCAATACGCTGTTCAGCCAGCTATTGCCGTTTGTTACGGTATTGGTCAGCGGGACTATCGTTATATTTTTTGAGTCCTGGATCTTGGGGCTCGTCGTACTGGCTATGACTGTATTGGTCGTCGGTACCGGGCTTCTGGAAAGCCAGCGGCGAGCCGGCGTACGCAAACTGCGTCTCATTGCTACTAAGGAACTAACCGGCCATATGGCCGATACCATCGTTAACGTCCAAACCGTCAAGACATTCGCCCGCGAAGATAGCGAACTGGCGACTCATAACAAGTTAAGCGCCCATTTGCGCGATATGCGACTGCGCGACTGGACGCGCGCCGCGCTGAACGGCAGTAACCGTATTGCCATACTCATCGTTATGCAGGCCATATTTGTTATTGTCGTAGTCAAGCTCATCCAGAACGACCCCAGCCTGCTCGGCATCGGCATATTCGCCTTTTCTTTCTGCATAACGCTCAGTAACCGCTTGTTCGATATTAATACCATGCTGCGGAGTGTCGAAGATGGTCTGCTCATGGCGTCATCGATGACTGAAATCCTGCTGCAGGATATCGAAATCAAAGACATGCCGGACGCCAAGCCGCTGAAGGCCGGAGCCGGCAGCATCGACTTCAACGGAGTCAGCTTCCGCTACGAGGACGACAGCACCAAACAAACGGTTTTCAAAAACCTTGACTTGCACATAAAAGCCGGCGAAAAGATCGGCCTGGTCGGGCCGAGCGGCGGCGGCAAGTCTACTCTCACCCGCCTGCTTTTGCGCTTCGAAGAGCTGAACCAAGGGGATATCACCATTGACGGCCAAAACATTGCCGCCGTTACCCAGGATTCGTTACGCCAGTCAATTTCATATGTACCGCAGGAGCCGCTGCTATTCCACCGTCCGATTACCGAGAACATCGCCTACGGCAAGCCGAAGGCCACCGAAGCCGACGTACTTAAAGCCGCGCAAGCCGCCCATGCCGCCGACTTTATCAATGAACTGCCCAAGGGCTACGAGACCATCGTCGGCGAACGCGGTGTTAAGCTGTCCGGCGGCCAGCGGCAGCGTATTGCGATTGCCCGGGCCATCCTTAAGGACGCGCCGATTCTCATCCTGGATGAAGCCACCAGCGCCCTGGATAGTGAAAGCGAAGTGCTCATCCAGGATGCCCTGTGGAAGCTCATGCAAAAACGCACGGCCATTGTCATTGCCCACCGCCTGTCTACCATCCAGAAGATGGACCGCATCCTGGTAATGGAAAACGGCGCCATCGTCGAACAAGGCACGCACAAAGAACTACTCAAGCATAGCGGCACGTACGCCCGCCTGTGGGGCCACCAATCCGGCGGCTTCCTGGAAGACGACGAGCAACCTGACGAAAACCCGGAACAAGAAGACGAAGAATAAGTGTTGTAGAAAAAACGCCATCATCTTCTTACGAAGAGATGGCGTTTTTTAATATTGGCGCAGCTATTTGCTAGCGGCTTCAGACTTCTCGGCAGATTTTTCAGCAGCGACGCCTTCAGCGGCTTCGCCGGCATTGACGTCAGCAACGACTTCTTCGTCGGTTGCATCGCCGCCAGCAGCATCGTTAGCTGCTTGCAGGGCGCTTGGCTCAAAGACCGTAGCCAGTGGGTGCGATGCGTCGGTCTTAATCGTAACGCCCGCAGGGACAATGATGTCACCAACAGTCACGTGATCGCCGACTTCGACGAGCTTTTCGCCGTCAAAGTACAATGCGTCAGGTAAATTCTTAGGGACAGATTCAACCTCGACTGCCTCTAGTTGCATCAATACAACCAGGCCGGCGCGTTCGGCGGGGCTAACTTCGTTGCCTTCGGTGTACTTGATGTGTACCGGGATCTCGGCGGTAACGGTCTGGTTAGCGTTTACGGCGTTAAATACGACGTGGCGCAGCATGTGCTTCTTGGGGTCGAAATCAGCCGACTTAATAAGTGCGGTATAGTCTTTACCGGCGCCCTTAAGCGTGACCGTGTGGTGCTTACCGGCGGCCTGGTAGGCCTTCAGCAAGGGCACGTATTCGACAGTAATATGTACTGATTCTTTACCATGGTCGTGAATAACAGCCGGCACCAAACCATCAGCGCGCAGGCGCTTGACGGCTTTGCCGACCACTTCACGTTTATCAACTTCTAACAATACTTCTTCCATTTCAAACGACTCCCTATCTAGGATTTATTGGCTTACACAGAGCCCATCACTTGTAGTATAGCAAAAAATGCCAATATAGGTGGTACAATTGGAGCAATGAAGTTATTATACAAAGCCGGAATAACGGTAGTTGGCCTTGCGGTCGTGTTCGTTGTGCTCCAAAAAGTAGTCAGCGTCGACAAGATATTTCAGGCCAGCGGCATTCTCGGCCTCGGCCTAACCATTTTTGCAGAGACCGGTTTGCTTGCCGGGTTCTTCCTGCCGGGGGACACATTGTTGTTTGCCGCCGGATTCTTCGCGGCGCAAGGGCGGCTAAACTTGGCGCTCTGCTTATTTGTATTGTACATAGGCGCTGTCGCCGGCAATATGGTCGGCTACGAAATTGGCAAACGCAGCGGCCACAAGCTATTCAAAAAGACCGACTCTATCCTATTTCACAAGGATAACATCGAAAAAGCCCAGGATTTCTTCACTAAACACGGCGGCAAGACCATTATCCTGGCGCGTTTCGTGCCTATCGTCCGCACACTTTCCTCGCCGCTGGCCGGCATGGGCCATATGCCCTATGGCAAATTTATGCTATACAACCTTATCGGCGCGGCGCTATGGATTCCTAGCATTACTCTTATCGGCTATTGGGCTGGCAAAGTTCTGGGCCACTATATCAACATCGATCACTACATCCTGCCGGCCGCATTGCTGGCGACAGTTGCCACCTTTGGTATCAGCTTTGCGCACATTCTGCGTGACCCCATCAGCCGCCAAAGGTTGAAAGCAAAAATCCGCTTGCTGCTGGAGCGTAACTAAAACCAGCCAAAATAAACCTGCCGGCTGTATACTGAGAACATAATGTTAGATATTA
>DASYJQ010000185.1:0-4343 GCA_035996265.1 Saccharimonadales bacterium (SeqCode) | reverse complement strand
CGTTTGTCGATATTCCTAAATTATTCCGTGACCCGCAGTATGTGAAACAAAAGTTACAATACGTTAAGGACTTGAACGTTCGCGAATTTTGGCAAAAAGAAATGCCGCAGTCACAGCGTTCTAATGACTTCGGCGAAGTCGTTAGTTGGTTCGTCAGTAAGTTTGGCGCCTTCCTCTCTAACGAGATGATGCGGAATATTATTGGACAGACGAAGAGCGCTTTTGACTTGCGCGACATTATGGATAACAAGAAGATACTATTGGTTAACCTGAGCAAGGGCCGGACCGGCGAGCTTAACTCTAAATTATTGGGCATGATTTTTGTTATGAAATTCCAGGCCGCAGCTATGAGCCGCGCCAATATTCCTGAAAGTGAACGTAAAGATTTCTCCCTGTATGTAGATGAGTTCCAGAACTTCTCGACAGACTCATTTGCTACGATTTTGTCTGAGGCTCGTAAGTATCGTTTGAATCTTATTGTAGCCAACCAGTTTACTACGCAGCTGACTGAAGAAGTACGTGACGCTGTATTCGGTAACATTGGTACGATCGTCGCTTTCCGGGTGGGGCAGGACGAAGATGCCGAAGCTCTGGCTAAGCGTATGCGGCCGGCCTTTGAGACGACCGATCTACTGCGTATGCCTAACTATAATGCTGTCGTACGTACGCTGATAGGCGGTGTGCCGACTAACCCGTTCAGTATGGCGACGTTACCACCACTTGGTAACGAGAACCCGCAGCTGGCTATAGCGCTCAAGCAGCTATCTGCCGCTAAGCATGGCCGTCCTAAGGCCGAGGTCGAAAAAGAAATATTTGGTCGTTTGGAGACGTTGCCGGTACCGGCCGCTGAACCAAAGCCGTTTGGTGCGGCACCTGGCTACCCGCAGCCGCCGAGCGCCGCTGGGGCACCGTTCCCGCCGGCAGGTGGCAATAAGGGTGGCGTTCCGAAGCCGGCAGCCGGAGCAGCTGGCGGCGGTTCGTTCCTGGATGAGTGGCTTAATAAGCGTAATGGTCCGCTAGCTATGCGGCCTTCGCCGTGGTCTGCGCCTAAGCAGCCAGCTACGGCGCCTACACCCGCAAGCCCGCAGGCCGCCGTTTCGTCTATGCCACCCGCCGCGCCTATGTCACAATCGCAGGCCCTGGCAACATCACAGCCGGTACATCCGTTAGCGCCTTCGTATACACCCATACAGCCAGCTAACCGGCCGCTCCACCCACAATCCGCAGCCAATGTACCAATTGCGCCTCCAATGGCTCCACGGCAGTCTGCAACGACTTCTACGCCAATGCATCATGGCGCGGCGCCAGGTGACGACACGATATATATAGACAACGACGGCAACATCCACTCCCGTTAGTAACTAGTGTTAGGCTCGGTTGCGCTATCTGTTAAACTGATTTATACTATAGGTTAAGTGGGAATCAGCTTATTGATTCCTAATTGATTTGGAGAGGGTAATTAAGAAGTGGCAAAAACGAACGCTTATTCTGCTGATCAAATTCAGGTTCTAGAGGGTCTGGAGCCAGTCCGCAAACGCCCCGGTATGTATATCGGTGGTACTGGTATAGAGGGGCTGCATCACTTGGTGTGGGAAATTGTCGACAACGGTATCGACGAGGCATTAGCCGGTTTCGCTAACTCAGTTGAGGTAGTATTACTGGCTGATGGCGGTGTTAAAGTTACGGACAACGGCCGCGGTATCCCAACCGATATCCACCCCAAGACAGGCAAGAGCGCTGCCGAAACAGTGTTTACGGTGTTGCACGCCGGGGGTAAGTTCGGCGGCGGCGGTTATAAAGTATCCGGTGGTCTGCACGGTGTCGGTAGCAGCGTTGTAAATGCATTGTCTACCAAACTGTTAGTCACTATTTATCGTGACGGCCAAGCGTTCCAACAGGAATATGCCCGCGGCGTTCCGAAGTCTGACCTGGCCGTAATAGGCAAGAGCAAGAAAACCGGTACGGAGATTACTTTCTACCCCGACGAGACCATTTTCGAGACCATCGATTTCAACTACGACACTATACTTGATCGTCTGCGTCATCAGGCATACCTCACAAAAGGCGTCAGGACGTCGCTTACAGACGAAAAATCTGGCAAAAGGTATGGTTTTTATTTCGAATCGGGTATACAAGCCTACGTTAAGCATCTTAATCATGGCAAAGAGGTTGTTGATGAGGAACTCTTCTATGTGGATAAGACGGTTTCTGACGTACAAGTCGAAGTCGCCGCCCAATACACTGATGGTTACACCGAAATTATCAAGCAGTTTGCTAACAACGTTATTACGCCCGACGGAGGTACGCACTTAACAGGCTTCCGCACGGCACTTACACGCGTTATCAATGACTACGCCCGTAAATCCGGGCTGCTTAAAGAAAAAGAAGAGAACCTATCCGGCGAAGACTGCCGCGAAGGTATGACCGCCGTTATTTTGGTTAAGCTACCCGACCCGCAATTTGAAGGCCAGACTAAGAACAAGTTGGGTAACCCGGAAGTGCGCAGTATCGTTGACCAGGTTATGTCAGAGCACTTCAATTACTTCCTGGAAGAACACCCAGCGATTGCTCGTAAGATTGTCGGCAAGGCGCTGCTTGCTGCCCGCGCCCGCAAGGCTGCCCGCGCTGCCCGCGAGAACATCCTGCGCAAGGGTGTCCTTGATGGCGCCAGCATGCCAGGCAAACTCTCCGACTGCTCCAGTAAAGACCCCAGCGCCTCTGAACTTTACTTGGTGGAGGGCGACTCTGCCGGCGGTTCAGCCAAGTCTGGCCGTGACAGTAAGACCCAAGCTATCTTGCCGCTCCGCGGTAAGGTGCTAAATGTTGAACGTGCCCGCCTTGATAAAATGCTGGCCAACAACGAAATTTTGAGCCTGATTAAGGCCTTAGGGGTTGGGATTGAAGATTCATTCTCTCTTGAAGGGCTGCGCTACCACCGTATTATCATCATGACCGATGCCGATGTCGACGGTTCACACATTAGTACGTTGCTCCTGACATTCTTCTTCCGCTTTATGAAGCCGGTTGTTGATGCCGGGCATGTCTATCTGGCTAAGCCGCCGCTATTCGAGCTGGTAAAGACTGGCCGTAAGAACAGCAGCTTTATATATGACGAAGCCGAGCTCGATAAAGTTCTCGATGCCAAGATTGCAGACCGCAAAAAAGAAGGCCTTAAGGTCAATGACGCTGAAGAGCGCTACCGCCAAGCCGGTTTTATTGAGCAAAAGCGCTATAAGGGTTTGGGCGAAATGGATGCCGAGCAGCTGTTTGAAACCACTATGAACCCCGAGAAGCGCGTTTTGATACAGGTACGGGTACACGATGCCGAAAAGGCGGACGCCATCTTCAACAAACTGATGGGTACCGAAGTGGAATTACGTAAGAACTTCATTCAGACACACGCGAAATTTGTGAAGGATTTGGATATTTAGTATGGACGACAAAGATCAAGTACAACCAACCGAACCAAACGAAGAGCCAATCATACGCGATGCTGCGGCTGACGCCGCTGAAGCAGCCCGCGTCGAGGAAGAGCGTCTGGAACAACGGGCAGCCCTGGAAGGGGAAATCGTTGAGGGCCTTGACCACTCGCGTATTGTAGAACTCCGCACTGTTGAAACAGTGATGGAAGACAGCTATTTGCGGTACTCGATGAGCGTTATCATCGACCGCGCGCTACCGGACGTTCGCGACGGTATGAAGCCGGTACACCGTCGCATCTTATATAGTATGAACGAAGACGGCCTGCGCTCCAGTGCGCGCCACCGCAAGAGCGCTAACGTCGTCGGTGCTGTAATGGGTAAGTACCACCCACACGGCGACTCTTCTATATATGACGCCTTAGTACGTATGGCCCAGCCGTGGTCGCTACGTTACATGCTGGTGAACGGGCAGGGTAACTTTGGCTCTATGGACGGCGACCCGCCAGCTGCCATGCGTTACACAGAAGCGAAGATGGCGCGCTTGGCTGATGAGCTGCTTGCCGACATCGACAAAGAGACTGTTGATTTTCGTGATAACTACGACGGTACGACGACTGAACCAACCGTTCTCCCCGCTAAGTTACCTAACTTGTTGTTAAACGGACAACTAGGTATTGCCGTTGGTATGGCCACTAACATCCCGCCCCACAACTTAAGTGAAGTAATTGATGCAACAGTTCATCAAATCGAAAACCCTGATGCGACACTCGACGACCTGCTCGTACACATCAAAGGTCCGGATTTCCCGACCGGCGGCGTTGTATACGGCAAAGAGTCTATCCGTACTGCCTATGCAACGGGTAGGGGTGGTTTAGTCGTTCGCGGCGTGGCAGAAATCGCTGAAACTAAAAAAGGCCGGCA